>CAWVVG010000371.1:0-4050 GCA_963932775.1 uncultured bacterium | reverse complement strand
CCGCGAATGGCGCTGCGCTCGGGTGCGATGACCTGGGCGTACTTCAGGCCGGGCGGGTCAAAGACGGGCCGGGTCGCGATCTCGGTCTCGTGGACCCGGTATTGGGCCTCAAAGCGAGAAATCACCACTCCGCCGATTCCCAGCCCGATGCCGAGCAGGGCCAAGCGCCCGATCCATTTTTGTGGTCCAGTCATTGTCACCAGCATCCCATGGAACGGTTCACCTTGACACCACAGTGGACCTCAGTAGGTTCGTGTCCATGAACACGCGCCTGTTTCGATTCATGATCAACCTGTACCCGCCTTACATTGGCGCCGGTGTGCGAGTGGCGCACATCGCGCCAGACTGGTCGTCCATGACGGTCAAGATGGCCTTGCGTTTCTACAACCGGAACTACGTGGGCACCCATTACGGCGGCAACCTGTTCACCATGACCGATCCCTTTCATATGTTGATGCTCATCAACCGCCTCGGGCCGGCCTACAATGTGTGGGACCAGAAAGCTGAGATCACCTTTGTGAAGCCAGGCCGCGGCACAGTTCGGGTGGAGATGGACGTCTCCGAGGAAGAATTGGATGCCATTCGGAAGGCCACCACCAACGGTACCAAGCATCACGCTCAGTTTGAGGTGACCATCCTCGATGAGGCAGACGAGGTGGTCGCGACGGTACTCAAGACCCTCTACGTCAGAGAGAAACCGCCCAAAGCTTAGTGAAGGCGCTTGACCTTCAGGGGCATTGAGTCCCGTCCACTGACAATGATTCGCTGCCTCATCGTCGGTCCAAGGTGAACCGTGTGGGCGGTGTCGGCCTCGTCGATACTCTGGATGCGGCCGTGACCGGATCGAAGGCCTCCGAGCCACCAGCGGCAGTCTGTGACATACAAGATGTCGCCCGGCTGAGCATCGGCTGCCTTTGCCAAGCCGCCGCTTACCCGGATGAGCGGAAGCTGTATATTCTCATCGATCTGCTCGGTCTCAGCTGCCACCAAGGAGGCATCCAGCCATTCACTCTCGTCGTCCGCTCCCCGGCGGCCACCGTAGAACATGCGGATGGCATCGCCAACGGTGCCCCAGACCAAGCCCCGGATTTCCTCCAGGGGCCGACCCTTGGTGGCGAAGCCCGACACCACACCGATGACGGTGCAGACGACCAGCCCGAAGAAGGCCCGCATAAACTTGTACTGGTTCTTGCCCGCAAGGAACGAGTCCTCGACTTCCTTCATGGGAACGCCATGAGCAAAGGGGGTGATCATCTCGGGCCAGACCACGCTGGCCGCGATGACGATGCTGCCGCCCACCATGGTCAAGAATGCAGCGGTGGCACTGAAGCGTCGCCAGAACACACCGAGCATCAGGGCCACGACCATGGGTGGGGTGACCGCTGCAGTGAAGGCACCGTGGGCGGAGTAGATGGAGTCGAATCCCATGAACAACGGAACCAGGGCCACTCCAAAGACAGTGACGCTGACCGAGGACAGTCGGGCTGCCCGCAGCAGCTCAGGCTCACCGGCGGTGGGATGCTTGGGCTTGTAGATGTCGTTTACGTAGATTGCGGCGACCGCTGTGATGAGGGTGTCCACAGTCGACATCAGAGCCGCGGTGAGCGCGGCCATGATCAGGCCAAATACGCCGGGCCGAGACAAGAAGTCTGCCGCAATAAAGAAGGCTTCCTTGGCTTGAATATCCGGAGGCAGCATGCCGCCGTGCACCAGGGCCTTCGCGACCCAGCCTCCACTTGCGACCACCATGGCGGCAATGGGCATCAGGACGATCGACGTGACGATGACCGCGCGTCGGCTGTCCTTGAGGGACCGGGCCGACAACAATCGCATGGCCATGCCTTGGTTCAAGAAAAAGAACATGGCGGTGTTGGCCATGCCATCTTGCCAAAACAGGCCCACACTGTGGTAGTCCGGGTCGGTGTTGAAGTTTGTAAATGCAGTCCTGTGTCCCCGGGGCAGGTTGGACCAGAAGTTGTCGAGGCCGCCCATATAGTCGATGCCCAGCCACAACAGGAGCATGCCTGTGACTAAAAGCATGGCCCCTTGGAACAGGTCGGTCATGATGACGGATGTCTGCCCACCCGATGTCACGTAGACCGCCGATATGGCAGCCACAACTCCCGCACAGAGCAGGACCGGCCAGCCGAGAAGGATGTTTAGGGCTTGCCCCATGGTGAACAGGTTGATGCCCACGTACCCGATCAGGTAGACCAGCAGCAGCCATGTTGCGACCCTGCGCTCCCGGCTACCAAATCGCCGTTCAAAGTACTCCGGGATGGAAACCAAGCGAGTGAAGTACAAGATGGGGAGCCACCCAAAGAGCATCAGCGGCATCCAGAACCAGTCGTTTAGGTAGGTCTGGCTCGATGCGATGCCGTAATTGAAGGCGACCTTTGAGTACTTTACGAAGCTGTATGATCCGATCGTGGTCGCGATCAGCGAGAAGCTGATGAGCCACCAGCTGAAGCGCTGGCCCCCAAAAAAGAAATCCTTGGTGGTCTGCTGACCTCGGCCGAACCAGGTGCCGATGACCAGCATCGCCACGAAATAGGCCACCATGATGGCGTAGTCGATGGGCTGGCCTTTGACCCCATCTGGGAGGCCCGAACCCGTGTACGGCTTGGCATCGGCCACGACCATATCGCTGTACTGAAGCCAGCCCTGGAGCCCCATAAAGAAAGCCAGGCCCAAGAGCATGGCCAGCAGGTTGCGCAACGCTTTTCCCTCAAAGCCGAGGGCGCCTTGGCGGAAACCGAAGAACAGACCAAGCCCGAAGACGATGCCACCGATGGAATATTGGTACAAAAATGGGTCCACAGCGCCCTCCCGTTGGGAGCGTATCGCGTCACCGGGATGTGCTCAGCCTCAAGGGGAGGCTGCAGTCTCGATTGGTTTCGTGGAGTCGGTCTCGTCGGAGGCAGTTTCGGGCGCTGCGTCGGGCACGTCAGGGGGCTTGAGTACCGGAGTGTGAGGCGCCTCTGCGGGGACGGCTTTACGTACACAGTGGCTCTGTTCACAGACCCCATGAAACACAGAATCGATGTGCCCATGAGGAGGGTGTTCGGGGCAGGTGTAGTGTCCAGCACTCTCACCACAGATCTCATCCTGGTACACCACCAGTCGCTCAAACTGTTCCTTGGTGTACAGGTTTGACGGCGCGTACTCCGGATCAGGGCAGCAAGTGCCGTCCTTCCGGTAGGTGATCACGCAGTCTTGGTCTTCGAAGCATGGCGCCTCGGAGAGTGGCGAGACGGGAAAGAGTCGGGAGGTGGACCCGTCTTCGTCTACTGGCGAACCAAAGTGGCAGCCGCCCAGGGTGGCGATCAGCATGGCCCCGAGGGCATTCATTCTGCAGCCTGGACTGTAATGTCCTTGGTGTAGATGAGGTTTCCCGATTGAATGGTCATCTTGCTCTCACCGGTGGTGACAAAGGTGGCATCGGTGGACGATTGGTTCACGACAGCCACATTGGGGGGCTGAAAGAACAAGCGGTTGGCACCGGTCAGCAGCGCACCATCACAGAACATACGAATGATCCACTCGTCGCCGACCTTGGGGTCGTCTACGGTTTCCGCGTCGCGGCCGTTCACCTTTGTGAGGATCACGTCGCAGTCCGCGAGCACTCCAGTGCCGTCGTCGTAGCCAGTGTCCGGGTCCATCGACAGCAGGTTGTTATCGCTCGCTTCGCCATAGGTCGGGCGTGCGGTATCGTCGGAATTACCACAGGCAACGCAGAGCAAAATGAGCAGCACAGCGGGTATTGGGTAGGGCACGGGAACTCCGAGATTGGGCTGATCATGCCACAAGGGTGTGGCGCTTGCTGTCCTATTCGGGTGGCGGGCCATCGGGTGGCGGGCCATCGGATGGAGGGGGTGGCTCTTCAGTAGAGCTCCCAGGGTAGCCTTGGTGCCCCATGGGTGGAGGCTCGGAATTGGTGGGCATGGGTTGAGCGCCGTTGATGTTCGGCTGCACCGGCGGTCCTTGCTGCATCTGTCCTTGCTGCATCTGTCCTTGCTGCATCTGTCCTTGCTGCATCTGTCCTTGCTG
>CAWVVG010000370.1:0-4053 GCA_963932775.1 uncultured bacterium | reverse complement strand
GCAACCGTTCCCTGCATTGGTGAGGATACCGAGCCCTCCTCGAGTACGACCTTTCCGGCCGTGAATCGGGGCAAAATCGCCACCACAAAGTCTCCGTCCACGGTTCGGGCCCAGCGCATGTTCCCGTCGGACACCACCGCCGCAGACATCACCACCCCATCGACCTCGAGTCTGAGGTCATCGTTAGAGGAAAGCACGCGGACCTTAAGCCCGTCCACCACCAGGTGGTCCCCCTGATCAGCCACAGAAACCAAACACTCCTCGCCATCGACCTCGAGGGTGAACCGGGCATCTCTCCACCGACTGTTTCGCCAGTTCCGGTTGAGGCCTGGTAGACATCCCTTGGACTTGCCCAGCCACTCTTGAACGACAATCGCGATTATCGCCCGACCCAGTCCGGCGTCAGTCGGCCCCAGTTCCGGGCCATGGATCTCCAAAAACCGGGTACTTAAGTCATTGTTTTTAAAAGCGGAATGCCGCAGAACACGCCCCAGATGGGCTCGATTGGTCCGCACACCCAGGGCATCCAAAGACGCCAGCGCACCCGCCAAGCGAGTCCGGGCCAACTCCCGACTGGGTGCGTGGGAGATCACCTTGGCCAACATCGGATCAAAGTGCATGGTGACTTCGGACCCCTCTTGCACCCCACTATCGACCCGGACCCCCGTAGGAGGCCTCCATCGATGGAGGGTTCCCGTACTCGGTAGATAGTTCTGACTAGGGTCTTCTGCGTAAATTCGGGCCTCGATGGCCCACCCCTCGCATGGGACTTCAGCTTGGCCAACTGGAAGGGCTTCGCCGCTGGCTACACGGAGCTGAAGCTCCACCAAGTCCAGGCCTGTGATGCATTCGGTGACCGGATGCTCGACTTGGATGCGGGTATTCATCTCCAGAAAGAACGCGGCACCGGTCTCGTCCAGCACAAACTCAACCGTACCTGCGCCTACGTAATCAACCGCCTTCGCGGCCCGCACAGCATGGTCCAGCAGATCCGCACGACGCTGTTGGCCACCCTCGCCATCAAAAGCCGGGCTTGGGGCCTCCTCGATCACTTTCTGATGCCGTCGCTGAATCGAGCACTCTCGCTCCCACAGATGAATGCAGTGGCCATGCTCATCGGCGAAAATCTGGACCTCCACATGCCTGGCCCTGGGCAGGTACCGCTCAAGGACCATCCGGTCCTCACCGAAGGCTGCAGCGGAGATCCGCCGAGCCTCACTGAGGGCTCCGGGGAATTCCCCTTCAGACTCAACAACTTGCATCCCCTTTCCACCACCACCTGCACTCGGCTTGATGATGACCGGCCAGCCTATTTCTGCAGCAGCAGCAGCCAGAGTAGTGTCCGCTTGGTCGTCCCCGTCGTATCCGGGTAGAACCGGCACGCCGGCGGCAGACATCTGAGCACGAGCGGCGGCCTTGGAGCCCATGGCTGAGATGGCGGACGGCGGCGGACCCACCCAGATCAGCCCAGCTTCCATCACTGCAGATGCAAAAGCTGCGCTCTCGGCGAGGAAGCCAACCCCTGGATGGATTGCACCCGCCCCCATCAACTGGGCAGCGTCAATAAGGGCAGCACCATTCAAATAGTCATCGATGTGGACCGCAGAATCGACCCGATGCACATGCAAGGCATCCGCATCCGGGTCAGTGAAGACTCCGACGGTCTGCACTCCAAGGCGTTTAGCCGTAGAAGCAATCCGAACCGCAATCTCGCCGCGATTGGCTATGAGTAGGCTATCGATCAATGGCGAAATACTCCCCAACTCATGGTGCCCTCGACCGGGGCGGAGTGTGCTGCTGAGAGGGAAATACCAATGACATCCCGGGTGTCCGCCGGGTCGATGATGCCGTCATCCCACAACCGGGCGGTCGCATAGCGAGCCTGGCTCTCCCGATCGATCTTGGTGCCAAGAATCGTCTTCATTGTGGAGAGTTCTTCTTCGTCTACAGGCTGGTCGCGCTTGGCTGCGCTGGCCCGCTTGATGATGTCGAGGACCCCCGTCAGCTGCTCAGATCCCATGACAGCGATGCGATGATTGGGCCAGGTGAACAAGAACCGTGGACCATAAGCTCGTCCACACATCGCATAGTTTCCAGCCCCGTAGGACATGCCCGTCATGATCGTAATGTGGGGAACGGTAGAATTGCTTACGGCATTGATCATCTTGGCACCCGCACGGGTAATGCCGGCCTGCTCCACCGCCGTGCCCACCATGAAGCCGGAGATGTTCTGTAAGAAGACGATTGGGATGTTGCGCTGATTGCACAGGGCTATGAACTGAGCCCCTTTCTCTGCGCTCTCCCCAAAGAGCACACCATCGTTCGCAATGATGCCGACTTTGAATCCGTGAACCCGTGCAAAACCGGTAACCAAAGTCGTTCCGTACAGCGCCTTAAACTCGTGAAACCGACTGCCATCGACGATGCGAGCAATGATCTCACGGGCCGGGAACGGCACCTTCGGGTCGTGGCTGACGATTCCATACAGCTCTCGGGGGTCATAGACGGGTGGCTCAACCCGTTCGGGCTCCGGCCCTGGGCCCTGCTTGTCCCAGCCAATGGATTGAACGATGTCTCGGCCGATTCGAATGGCATCCATTTCGTCGGTGGCGAGATAGTCGGCCAACCCGCTGGTACGGGCGTGCATCTCTGCCCCGCCCAATGATTCTTCATCTGCAATCTCACCGGTGGCCATCTTCACCAGGGGTGGCCCGGCCAGAAAGACCTGTGCCTGGTCCTTGACCATCACCACGTAGTCGCTCATTCCCGGTAAATAAGCACCCCCAGCGGTAGACGAACCGAACACCAGGCAGATGGTGGGAATCCGAGCCCGACTGCGCTCAGTCAAGTCCCGAAAGGCTCGGCCGCCGGGCACAAAGATGTTGGCCTGGTTCGGAAGATCCGCACCAGCGGATTCGACCATGGTGATCATGGGCAGACGGTTCTCGAGTGCAATCTCCGCAAGTCTGTGGGACTTCTGCACACCATACTCGTGAATGGCGCCGCCCCTATCGGTGGCCTCACTGGCGCTGATCATCACCTCGACTCCGTTGACGACTCCGACACCACCGATGATACGGGCGCCAGGCCGGAGGCCATCGAGGCCCATCGCTGCGAGCGGGCACAGCTCGAGAAAATGACCATCCCGGTCAAGGAGCCGCTCTACCCGCTCTCTGGGCAACAGCTTTCCGCGAGCTTTATGGCGCTCGGTGTATTTCTCTCCACCGCCCTCTCTTGAGCGAGCCAAGTCGCTCTCGAGCTGCTGCAGCGACAACTCCATGGCCTCCACGTTGGCCTGAAAGACACTCGAATCGGGATCAATGGTGGATGGCAGGCGAATCATCGACCGCCATCTTACCGCCAGTCCATCTTTGGCGGGACGGCCGGTCGAGCAAACACCCCATTTTTCAACCGCTCAAACATCGGCTTCGCCTCGGAGTACTCAAAGAGAACCACGCCTTGGGCCCCTTGTTTTCGGGCGGCAAGGATGGCCGACTCAACCTCAGCCGGCCCCCACTTCGGGTCGGCGCGCACACCGGCGTACACATGCCGGCCATTCGCGCGCTTGACGTGGTCCGCCACCACAGCCCCAAAATCGAGGCGTCCTCCTGGATTCACTTTCCAGTACACCATGGGGATCAGTGCATCGACTAAGCCCAGCCGGGTAAAGGCCTCGGCATCTTGGAAATATTCATTGCGGCCTTCGCTCACACCTGGCCAATCCCAATGGTTCGTGTACACACCCCAGACCGCGGCAGACACCGGTACATTCACCACCCTGGACACAGCCTCCACAGCAGCGTTGACCGCAGATCTACGCCACCCGTCAAAATCAGGTCGGCCGTCCGCCTCCCATGCCGCCAGAGAAGCCATGTCATGGCCGTACCCGGAGCCGGGGTAGCGAATGTGGTCCAGGTGAATACCATCGACTTTGTACCGCCGCGCGATTTCTGAGACGACCTGAACAAGTCTATCCCTGACGGCTCGGTTTCCGGGCGAGGCGTACACATATTGTTCGCTCAGGGCCATGGGGCCACCCTCGGCATCCGCTAC
>CAWVVG010000369.1:0-4058 GCA_963932775.1 uncultured bacterium | reverse complement strand
CCTGTGAGTGCACCAGCCAGTGGTAGTTGACGGTTCCTGGAAGGTCCGCCAATCCGGGTTGTCCGGGCAACGCCACCCCAAGATGAACCAAGGCGGGCGCTAAGACGACCATTGAGGTCAACAGCTGGACCAACATCCCCCACCGGTTTGAACCGCTGGGTTTCGGGAATGCGGGTGTCCATTGGCGTTTATTCACGGCGAGTTCTTATCGTTGGGGCTCAGGGCGTTGGCCATGTTCTCTTGTACACCCATTCACCGCGACTGCGAAAGGCCAGACCCGGTACGCGCGACCAGTGACCCACCTCTTGGGTGTTTTTTGTTTCTATAGATGGCCAAGCTATGGCGCTTTTCCTTCCCCCAAGGTGTCGTCGTGATATCTTGGGCCGCAGTACGATTTTACCGCTTATGTGTAAGGGAGAATGCCATGTCCTTTTTCGTTATCTTGTCTTTGTCGCTGTTTGCCTGTTCCGGCACTGAGACTGCACCGTCAGCCGAGATGGCACCCGGTAAAACGGAGACCACGCAGGTCCAAGATCAGCCGTCAGCGGACGCTGCAAAGACCGGCGGCACTTCGATTCGAATAGGCTGGCAGGAGACATGGGCAACCCAGGGCCAACTCGCCGTGATCTTGCAGCAGTCCGACATCTTGAAAGATCTGGGTTTTGCCCCAGAGTTTGTTGGCTTCTCGTATGGTGCTCCGCTCAATGAAGGCGCGCTCGCTGGTGAGATCGATGTGCTCTTTACGGCCGATCAACCCGCCATCGCACTGTGCAACCGCGACACCACGTGGGGCATGATTGGCCGGTTGATGTACAACCGAGTGGGTACGTTTGTTCCTCCAGATAGTGATGTGAAGTCTTTGGTGGACCTCAAGGGCAAGACCATAGCCATACCCTTTGGCGCAGCGGCCCATCGGGAGACCTTGGAGGCCCTAAAGTCAGCTGGTTTGGACACCAACACAGACATCAATGTGGTCAATATGGGAATCAAGGAAGTGGCTGTGTTGGCCCAATCCAAGAAGTGGGACACAGTCCATGCCGGATCAGCTTGGGACCCGGTATTTGCGCAGCTTGAGTCCTCTGGCTTGGTGCGCACTGTGGCTCAGGGTCTGGTGACCAGTGTCGTCGTAATGGACGATGATTTTGTGAAGAAGAACCCGGGAGCCGATGCCAAGTTTATGGATGCGATGTCCAAGGCATATCTGCAATACAAAGCGGATACGGGAAAAGCCAACCAAGCCTTCAAGACCGCATCAAACCTGAACTTCTCGCTGGAGGCCCTCGATCTTGCGGCCTCGGTCGAGCCCAATTTGGGTGCAGGCAACGCGATCACAGTGACCCTTTCGGACGACGATAAGGCCAACATTCAGTCGGCAGCGGATTTCATGTTTGATGCCAAGCTCCTGAAGGCGGCAGTCAATACGTCGCCGATGATCCGGACCGTCACCAACTAAGCATGCTTCGTAGAATAATCGCATTATTGGTAGCGCTTGTGGTGTGGCAACTGGCCGCAAGCATTGCTGATTCTGTGATATTCCCCGCACCTTTGGACTGCATGCTGGCCGCGGTTGATGCGGTGTCAGATGGGTCTCTGCTGAAGCACACGCTGGCCAGTCTGGCTCGGGTTGGCGTTGGATACAGTCTGGCGGCGCTGCTTGGGGTGGTCTTGGGTGCACTCTCTGGCATCCTGGGCACCTATGGGCTGGGCTTGAGGGACGTGCTTGAAATGTTGCGTCCGATTCCACCCATCGCTTGGGTTCCAATCGCCATTTTGTGGTTTGGGCTCGGTGATAAGAGCGCTTGGTTTGTCGTCTTTTTGGGCGCCTTTTTCCCGATTTTTATTCAGGTTGCCCACGCATTTGCCAACTGCCCCGATGAGCACATCGAGGTCGCACGAGCCTATGATGCCTCGCCGTGGGACACGTTTCTCTGGGTTCGTGTACCGGCTGCAGCGCCCGACATAGCACAGGGGCTTCGGGTGGGTCTTGGGCTCGCCTGGACCAGTGTCATCGCTGCGGAACTCGTGGGAGTAAAGAACGGCTTGGGTGACCGGATTCAGCAGCTTCGATATGTCACAGACTATGAAGGCATGCTTGTGTGCATGCTCGTCATCGGTCTTCTTGGTTGGTCGATGACGACCGTGGCCAATCTTGTACAGAAAAGGATGGTGCCGTGGCAGAAATCATCCGTATAGAAGGCGTTCACTTTGCCTATGAAGGCAAGGCGGTACTCGAGGACATCTCGCTGTCGGTGGGCGTGGGCGAGGCTGTGGTGTTGTTGGGGCCATCGGGTGTCGGCAAGTCGACCATGCTGAAGCTGATGTCGGGTCTGATTGAGCCATCTCGTGGCGAGGTTGATGTTGCATCGACGACTTCAGGGGTTGGCAGCCGCCTTGTGTTTCAAGAGCCGCGGCTGTTTCCGTGGATGAGTGTAAGGAAAAATCTTCATTTTGCGTTGCGCGCAGCCAAGGTGTCACCCGATGAGTGGGGTGAGCGAATCGAGTCGCTCATGGAACAGGTTGGGCTCATGGGAGAGCTGGACGCCCGAATCTCCTCACTCTCCGTTGGCATGGCTCAGCGGGTTGCTCTGGTGCGGTCCTTGGTCTGTCAACCGGGCGTGTTGTTGCTGGACGAGCCTTTCTCGGCACTCGACCCCAAGCGTCGCAAGCAGCTGCAGCAGGACCTGTTGAAGCTCGTTGAGTTTACGGGGGTCTCTGTGGTGATGGTCACCCACGATATTCAGGAGGCCTTGGACATCGGTGACCAGATTTTCGTGCTGAGCGGTTCGCCGGCGCGAGTTGTGTGTGCGCTGCGGACTCGAGACCAAGACATGAAGAAGGCCAGAGAGCAGATTGAAAAACATCTACTTCTCTGACCTTCCGTCAGTTGAGTGCTTGTTAGCGCCCTATTTGCCGAAGCCTCCGAAGTTGTACATCAGGCGAACCCACACTTGATCGAGCGCATTCTCGGCGGTGTGGAACTGATAGGCCATGATGACATTCAGGCCATCGAAGGGAAGAATGAGCTGGGGTCCGATGCCGATGTCGTTGGCCTTGGCCTCTGGGTCCTCTGCGGTCGGAGCGGGCTTGTTGAAGAGGTTCTCGGTTTCGATGCCGATGAGCGCCACCTTGTCATCCAAGACGTAGTTCACCTGGAGGAACAAATATGGAATCATATTTTCGCCAGTGACATCAATGAACTCGAGGTCACCCCAGACATTAATGGGTGCATCGAAGAACTTCGGCGTCATTTGGAAGCGGGTCGATTGAACGATCTTGGTGGTCACAAAAGCAGGGTCTTCCATGCCTTTATTGATTACGCCGCCCAGCATAAACTCGGCCCAATAGCCCTTTCCGGAGTAGCGTGGTCCGACCAGGAATAGCGGTGTCGTGCCCGCCTTTACAATGTCGGGCATGACCAGCCAGCCGCCAACGCCCAGATTGCCTTCGACCTTCTTATGGAAGTGGCTCAGAAGGCGAACGCCCTTTGTGGCACCGGTGACATTGCCTGCGTGTACCTGGGGTGAAAACATGCCGAGGAAAAGGGCGCATAGAGCACCTGATATTGCTTTTTTCATGGAGTAGCTCCTGGGGGTTGAGGTGGCGGGTTTTATGTCACCACAGTTGAGGGGCCCTGGCAACTCAGCTGCAGTGGGCGGCATTGAGTGAATGCTTTATTGAGACTTACTTTTTGGAGATAAGATTTAAGTTATTGAAGGATTAACCATTACTATTTCTTTGTCGATAATGGTTTCCGCTTCAGCTCATCCCCTTTTTTGTACACTGAAAATATTGAGAATTTATGACCCATTCTTAAGGGATATGAGCGGGCTTAAATCAAATTTAGAATATGGATATGGGTTTCTCTTCGAGCCCCAGGTAGTCCTGAGGATTGGTCTTTGAAGCATCCATCCAGCTCCGAAGTCGTTGCTCCATTTCATAGGTTTTCCGCGGGTCTTTAGAACTCATCTCAGTCTGTTCGCCAGGGTCATTGCTCAGGTTGTACAGCTCTCGCTTTCCGTCCAATAAGTCGAGGATCAGTTTGTGGTCCCCTTCTCGAC
>CAWVVG010000368.1:0-4084 GCA_963932775.1 uncultured bacterium | reverse complement strand
TCCCGCAGCGATGCCAGCCTCGCACAACTCGAGCGCGATAAAATCCTCACCCGAGCTTTGTACAAACTGCTCTACTCGGTCTCGTGTCATGTCGCGCATGAATCCTGATGGCACCCGGCCGATGCGCTTCCACGCAGCCTCGGTCCACTTCCAATCCGAACCCTTCCGCTCAATGGCAACTTCATCGTCTGGGCGCTCATTCTTCGCAATTAGAATCCGAAGCACTTCACCCTTGTCGGAGAGGTAGCTGGTCTCGGCATTGTCTTGTTGAATCATGTCCAGCGCAAACTCATTGCTGATCGAGACAAAGCCACGAACCCGTGCAGTCTTCTCGATCCGCGCCTTGCATCGGCGTCGGTCGTACCCCTTTGGTACACGCGCCAGTGTTTGCTTGGCTTCGATGGTCCAAGTGAGTTTCTTGCCGTCGAAGGTATCCTCAACGATGAGCTCACCTGAGTCGAGTACGCCAGCCTTCTCCACGATATCGCGATCGATCATCTGGAATTCATCGCCCGACGTGCTGCATACCGCGCACTGCTTGGGCTGATAGTCCTTAGCGGCGTAACCACACTCGGGGCAGATAAAGGTCTTGCCCATGGTGTAGTCATCGTGCTGCTTGGCCACTTCCTCAGCAACATAGCCCATGGACTGTGCCGCACCTGGAGGCAATAAGTCACCCATCGCCTCATTGATGACAGCGGCAGTGATCACAGAGTATCCACGCTCAACGGCCCAGCGAATCACTGCGGTAGTGGCCACTCCCTTCACAAAACCGGGTACCCGAGCCATCTTGGTGAGCGCAGCTGGGGTCCAATCCACGCTTTCCGCGGCGATAAGGTCTACCGCTGGAGTGTATTTTTGGCTGGTGACCAGGACATTGCACGGTGCAATCCGAAGCAGGTTCTCGGCGGTAGCACCAATGTCCATTTCCTCACCAGAGTGCACGCCAATCCGACCCAGGACCAACAACGCAGGCTCCGTCTTTCGAGCGTACTGCAGAATCTTCTCGTAGGCCTTGCCGTCCAGAAGCACTGACCGCACTTGCACGCCGTCCTCCTCTGCGACCTTCCGTGCCACATCGAGATGGGCTTGGTAAATCTTGGCCAGACCCGTATCGATGATCTCCTCGTGGAGCTTCTCTTGGTCCGCGAACTTGAACACCTTGCTGGCTTTCTCTGAGAGGACGCCAACAATGCCGTTGAACAGCGTGTAGTGGAGGTAGGGGTCGTACACACCGACGGCTTCAACCCGGCGCTGGAATTTCTTGGCCAGCTGAATCGCGATCCGCAGTCCGTGATAGCTCCGTGGCGATCCATCAATACATACGAGGATGGCACCCTTCTCACCGAGGTACTGGCCCTCGCCTACATGCAGAGACTCTGGGTTCTTTACCACCAGGGTATCGGTCTGACTCCGGCGAAGAAAACGCTCCACGGCAGAACCGAGCGGCGCAACACCTTCGCCATCACCCCAGGCCCCAAAGACCATCAAGTCTTCTTCAGAGTCACCCATGTACGAGAGAAGCGATTCGTGAGCCGAGCCCTCCAATCGCTCCGATCCGAAGCTTACACCCACGTCGTCGGCGTCGTCGGCCAACCAGCCAGTGCGCACCTTGACGTTGGTCCCGGCGATCTCCGCGGACCCAGTCTCTACCTCGTCGGTCAGCATCGCCTTGAGTCGGTCGATGCGGGAAGCCACCATAGAAGGCTCTTTGACGTGAACGGCGGTCAGCCGTGAGCCGAGGCCTTCGGCAAGCTCAAGGCCAAGCGTTGCGGCCCCCTTGGAGCATTCCGAACCATCGAGTGCGACATGGATATTCTGGTACATGATTTTCTCCCCACAAAAAAATAGGCCCCCGCCTTAGCGAGGGCCTATTCTCTAACAGATTTAGGCCAAGCTTGCCCAGTGGAACTGTTACTCGGCGGCGTGGTTATCAGAGTCAGCAGCCGGGGCCTCCGTGTCGGCCTCGGCAGTTTCCTCCTCCACTGGAGCTTCCAAGTCCGCTTGTTCAAGCAGCGCGTGCTTCATCTCCATCGCTGCAGGCGTGTCCCGCAAGGCAATCAACGAATCCACATAGTAGGAAACAGCCCACAGATCGTCCTCGTCGAGGGTTCCCTTCCATGCTGCCATGGCGGTGCCATTCACACCCGCACCAATGATCCGGTACAGGGAGTTCTTGGCATCCCAGTTGGCCTCGCCAGGATCTGGGCGAATAGAACGGGTGGGATTGAGCGTGTAGTCCGGTGGGAGATTGGTCTGCTCGATCCCCATGACCTCGTACTCAGTGACCTGCCTGACTGAGTGGTACGGATCTTCCCTGAGTTCGGGCTTCTTCTCAGCGCGCGCGAAGGCGCCCCGAATGTACTCTTTGGTGCCAAACGCTGGGTGGCAAGACTGGCAGTTTGCGATGCCATGGTACACGTATTTACCCTGCTCTATGGCTTCTTCAGCCTTTCCTACCCACGGATCCTCGGACAGCTCGATGTCGCTGCCAACATCGTTCTCCGGATCACGCCAGCCCTCGTCCTCTGCGGAGAAAGTCTTGATGTAGTTGATGATGTCGTACATTGCGTCGTCTTGAATGTCCCAAGCGAGCATCGGCGTGCCGTGAAGCCCGCCGCGAATCACATTGTAGAGCATCTTGTCTGTCGGCAAGTCACCATCGCCCATGCGTACAAACTTGTACTTGGCAAGCCTCAAGTCCCGAGGTGCTGGGCGCAGTCCGGGAGAGGATGGTCCACGACCATCCCCTTCGAGACCGTGACACGCCATGCACTGACGCACGTACATCTGACGCCCATTGTCCAGCGAGGAGGCCGCAATCGACTGCCCCCCCAAAGTCACGGGAACCGTAAAGGGTTCTTCGAAGGCCACTGGGTCCTTACAACCCACGAGAGCAACCAAGGAAAGAGTAAAGAGCGCGGATGCACAGCGTCCGTTCATGACGACCTCTTGCTTCAAAACACGTAGACGAGAGAAAAAATGACCAACCAAACCACACCGACAAAATGCCAAAACATAGAAGCCAGCTGAGCGGTTGAACGCCCGGACAACACGGAGCCTGCACGAGGGACGACCACGTACAGTCGCACCAGAATTCCAAGACCAGCCAGCACATGGACCGCGTGGAACAAGGTTAGAAAATAAAACAATGAGGCATACGGTCCAACCACCAGAGTCAGACCCGCTTCCCACATCTGGACCCAGACCTGAGCCTGCAGTCCAATAAACAGACTACCCAAGATGATGGCACCCATCGTGAAACGTTGAAATGCTGGGATACGACCCACATCCAAGGCTTTCCGCCCCTGCTCCAGCGCCACACTGCTCGCAAACATAAGCACCGTGATGATGCTTGGTATGAGTAGCGGGGGCTCCGGTACGCCCGGAGGTGGCCAGGCCACGGACCGAATTCGCAACAACCCATAAGAATAGAACAACCCCGCAAACATCATCGTGAACGACACCAATGTGAGGATCATCCCCACATGTTTGGTCGCCTGTGCCTGACGCAAACCCGCAGGGGTGAGCATCGGGTTCAAATGTGCAGTGGTCGTCGTCATTCTTGTGGTTGGGTCCTTAAAACTCGGTGCGATCTATTCTTGGCCGGCGGACTCATCCGTATCGGCATCCGAAACATCTTCTGCTGCTGCGTGATGGCTGCCACCCCGAGACGGTGGCGCGGGCAGGACGGGCTCTGACCCATCGAGTGTCTCCCATTGGCCTTGCCAATCCTTGCCAAGCTTCTCGATGCACTCCGGGTTGGAGTACTCGTGTGGCCCGCAGGTCACGATGGGAATCTTCGCGAAGTTGTACACCGGCATGGGGTTGGGGACACTCCATTCCAAGGTGCCAACCTGCCAGGGGTTCTGCTCGCAGGTTGGGTTCTTCTTGAAGACATGCTGGAACCAGTTTATCACGAAGAATATCTGCCCAAATGCCAGGAAGAAGGCGAAGTAAGACGTGATCTGATTGATACCAAGCAGTTGCTCAGTGAACGCATACTGGAAGGGGTCGTACAGTCGTCTAGGCTGTCCTGCGTACCCGGAGATCATTTGGCCAATGAACACACCATTGAGTCCGA
>CAWVVG010000367.1:0-4104 GCA_963932775.1 uncultured bacterium | reverse complement strand
AGAGACTCTGGTGTCACATTCGCATCAAAGATCAACTCACCTGCACTCATCTGTCGAAGCTGCGCCGTCATATCCTTGATGCGCCCGAAGTCCTGCATCGCAATGGGCAGCAAGGTGCTGTTTAGAAAGGTCTCCTCGGGGAGCAGTTGCACCTGCAGCGAGCCCTGCGGTTCTCGAGCGAAGTATTCCCTCAGCGTGCTGTGGAGCGCATTGCGTGTGCGCTTAACGATGTCATTATTCGCTTGGTGGGTGTGAAGAGCACGCAAGTACACCTGCAGCTCATGAATGAGCTTGGTTCCGTACTCCTGCATGACCTGTTTGCGACTCATGCGTCATCTCCAGCTGGGCTTGGACGTGGCCTGTTGGACTTCGCCTCAAGCTGAGCGAGCGCTTGCCGGGCCGCTAAACGAAGCTCCTTGGCTCCAAGGAAACGACTTCCCAGCTTCTTCAGAACATGCAGGCCATCCTCAGTCGGGAAACGGGTCAATACCCGTATGGCCTCATGCTGTATCTTCCGCACATGCTCATTTGTCCAGATTGAGCTGCTGGATGCCACACCACAGAAGAACAGGTTGATCACCGGCAGCCGCCCGTGTGCCGACAAAGCCTGAATTACTTCCCACTGTTCGTCTTCGGATCTCCGGCTGAAGTATCCATCCTTAGCAAGCGATAGCGTCTCTCGAAGGAAGTACCTGTCACCCTCTTGTTTGACAAAGCGGTATACCTGAATCCGTATTGCCTCCTGCTTGTCTCTGAAGATGCGCATCAGGCTCGTCCGCATGGGGTCTTCATAGATAGGAGCCAGGCGGGTGAGGGTGTAGACACGGACTTCTTCATGAAAAGAAGCACTGCCCTCAAGGGCCAAGTACGTGGCTTCTTCCGTGCCGAGGTCGAATAGATACTTCACGCTCTCGAGCTGCTCCTCAGCACTCGCGCTCGACAAGCGGCCGGAATGAAATGCGAGCGGCGCCGAGTCTTGGGTGATGACCAGTGTCTCGATCTCGCCCCGAACCGAATCCGCCTCGATTTTGCTTAGCAACTCCTCCATCAGGGCTGTGTCCGTAGCCGCCAGGGACATCAAGGTGTCTCGAAATGCACTCGGGCTGGACTCAATGAGGGGAATGAGGGCGTCAATGCCGCCGACGGCGGTCAACATGCGCTCAAGTGACCACGCTCCCAGCGCTGGGTGAGCCTCTGCCAGAGACATGACCTGGTTTATTTTTTCTGTGAGCCCAAGCCGGGCATAAGAGCCAATCAGGTGTCCCAGGATCTGGTCGCACTCTTCTCCTGAGACCTCCTCGCCACCCAAGAGATCTAAGAACGCTTCCATGTCGCCAGTACTGGTCTCAAAGCCAGCCTCCTTCGAGTCTCTCTTCGGGGGCTCTACACAGCCTTCACACCACAGCAACGGCTCGCCCTCTATGACCAGCACGCGGAGGTCGTCTGGACTCAGTTGAACCCTCTTGTCGGAGACCGAGGCTTCCGGTGAAAGGAGATTTCTCCAGTGACCATACTGCGCCTCGAGGGCATCTTCGGTGGACATATTGGTGCCCGTACCGCGAACCAGCGTGCGCGCCACAACAACCCGGATGTGCTCCATTTCACGGCGCCACAGGATCGTTATAATGTCCTCGCCACCTACATTTTCGCCGCCCATAATCTGCAACATCTCGCGAATCTCATCGCGGCCAACCCCAGGCATGAAGATCAGCTGGCGAGCCCCTTGCTCAAACAGATCAAACCATGTCCTGTTTAGCTCTGTGGGGTCATCTGCACGGGCGGTGTGGGTCTGAATCCCATGCGGAGTGATGGTCAACAGCGCTGCACCTTGCTCCGTGGCGAGCGCCGCTTGCGAAGCCATCTCCCGGACGTGGGCCTCGTACTGCGCACCCCGAGCTTCATACAGACGATAGGAGCGGAACGCCTTGTCCAAACTCAAGATCAGCTTGTCGAGCAGTTGAGCGTTGGCGGGTGGGGCAGTGGTCATATCAACTGAGGCATGCAGATAAAAGAGGAACAGAGGTCCGCCATTAATGGCTTCAACTGAAGTATGTCAGATGCGTATCTTCCCGGCAAAAGTTACAAACCGCCACTGCTAACTGGCCCGCGACAACCGATTGAGTGGAAGTGGCAACGGAACCGTCGCAAAATGAAATGTGTGGAGGCCAAAGCACCTGGATGAGGCACCGTCGCCACTGCAGCGAGCAAACCTTAGGAGTACAGCCAAAGTGTATACTCTTGGCGACCCATCTGACCGACTTGAGTGATGGGGCCCCTTGAAATAGAAGCGAGGACCCAGGCATGGACATACAGACGCTGCAACCAAAGGATGCACCCTCGTTATGGCGCATCAATGAAGAAGGCTTGCCCGGCGTTGGAAAGGTCACAGAGGCCGCGCTCGCAGATATACTCCGCCTCGCAGAGCTTCCACTCGGCGCCTTCGATGGGGGCGAGCTGGTTGGCTTTGTTCTCTGCCTTGTCCCAGGTACCCGATATGCCAGCCTGAACTACGCCTGGTTCAACGAACACTGCGAAAACTTCCTCTATGTGGACCGGATCGCTGTCTCACAGACCCACCGCAACCGCCAAGTCGGGACACAGCTGTACGCAAGCGTCATCGAGTACGCGAACCAACGCCTCTGGCCCATTGCCGCCGAAGTGAGCCTGAAGCCGCCAAATCCCGGGTCCATGCGCTTTCATGGGCGGCATGACTTCAGAGAAGTGGGCACACTCCATCACGAGCGCCAGTCCGTCACGATGCTGCTGCGCGACCCTCGCTAACGACCAATGGCCTGAATGCTCCGCTTCGGGAATTTCACAATGGAAGGCTCAGCCGAGGTTGGCTTCGTCACGGGCCAGTGAGCCCATTGGATCCCACGCAGGCAGCACGACGGGCTCGGTACTGAGGCCCTCCCGCATTTGATCGCTCAGGTGACTGCTGGGGGCTGCGATCTCGAACATGTACTCGTCGAACCAGCCGTCGTTCATGGTGTAGAAGCCTTTGACTCCGTTGTCTGAACCCCATGAATTCTCCACCCGCCAGCGACGGGGGCTGCCGTCCACCACGTCGACACCGGTAAAGAGCATGGCGTGGGTCATCATGGTCTGCCCGAAGCGCAGTCTGGTGGCTTTGTCCATCCCGTATTCCACCCCATACAGCGCAGAAGACTCAAAGAGAGCCGGGTCCCACAGTCCACGCTTGCGATCCATCTGCTTGCCCACATCGCACCCCATCCAGACTGCAGTGCCCTCCTCCAGCAAACGCTGGGCGATGCCCTTCATCTCCTCGATGGGAATGTTTAGGTAGACCACCGGTGGGCCTCCTGCGACGTTCTGTAGGCCGTCCACGGTGTAGGTCCGGTAGAAAGCGTTGCGGGGGTCGTGGACGAGGCAGACATAGTCACCCCAGTCAATGGTCACGTACTCGGCGACAAATTCTTGCGGGGTCATCGAACCCATCCGATGGAATTTGTCGTCCTTGTCCCGCCACTGCCAGTCGAAGCGCTCGGGCGGTGTGCCGAGGTGAATGCAGAGCACCCGCCAGATGTCCGCCATCCGGGATTCTTTGTGGGCTTGAACTTCGGTTGCGCTGGCACCAGCCTCGATGCGTATTCTCAGCTCGCTCGCACCGGTGCGCAGGATCTCTTTGAGGGTGGCATTCATGTACCGCGTCTCACTGCTGCTGTGGGACTCGGGGTAGGCGGCCTTAGGCACCAATCCGTGCTTTCGGATCAGGTTCATGGCCATGTTCCACTGTCCGCCGTCGCCGATGGGGTCATTGAGCATAAAGTGAGTGGTTCGATCGTCGATGGGACCGTCCGCCCGCTCAATGATGGTCTCGAAGAAATGGTTGGAGCGCTCAAACTTGTCCCAGAAATGGATGTGGGCCTGGCTGAACTCGAACCCTTTGACGTTCAGCTTCTTCATCGTGCCCACCCGAATGAGGTTGAGGGCCGCAAAGAGCCAGCAGCGTCCGCTTCGCTTTTGGTTGGTCACAGACCAGGAGTCCAGCTTTGTGCTGAAGGTATCGTCCATGTCTTGGACGGCTGAGCGGCTCAGACTCAGGCTCAGGACATCTTGTCCGCACACGGCATTCTGGGCCAC
>CAWVVG010000366.1:0-4110 GCA_963932775.1 uncultured bacterium | reverse complement strand
GTACTTCTCGGTAAAATGGATGGCGGATTCACCGTGGTTATCAGTCTCTTTGCGCTATCCATTGCGACCTTGTCCACCAACATTGCGGCCAATGTGGTGAGTCCAGCCAACGCGATGATCAACGCCGCGCCGCACAAGGTGACCTTTCGCATGGGAGGCATGATTACCGCAGGCATCGGTGTGGCCATCATGCCTTGGAAGCTGATCTCTTCGACGGGCGGGTACATCTTCACCTGGCTCATCGGCTACTCCGCGTTGCTCGGGCCCATCGGTGGAATCTTGATTGCAGACTATTTTCTGCTCCGGAAGACCGAGTATGACTTGAACGGTTTGTTCCGAAAAGATGGTCCATATTGGTACAAGGGTGGCTTCAACCCGGCGGCCATTGTGGCCTTGGTTGTCGCGGTACTTCCCAATGTTCCAGGGTTCGCGAAGGCTGCCGGTATTGTGACCGAAGTCGCCCCCATTTGGACCACAATTTATACCTATGCATGGTTCGTCGGCTTCTTTTTGGCGGGTGGCCTGTACCTTGGACTGATGAACATTACTAAGAGCGAGGAGACGGCATGAACATCGATTGTAGAAACTGGATTGGTGGACAATGGGTTGAAGGCCCGGAAACCGCCGAGAACACATGCCCGGCTGACGTGGCCAATGTGCTGGGTACCCGCCCAATCTCTGGAGCAGATGAGGCGAACGCTGCCATCGCCGCAGCCAAGGCGGCATTCCCGGCTTGGCGGGACACTCCCGCACCCAAGCGAGGCGAGTACCTGTTCAAGCTGGTTCGCTTGCTCGAGCGGGACCAAGAACGCCTCGCTGAAGTGCTCTCCATGGAGGAGGGCAAGATCATCGCGGAGGCCCGAGGAGAGGTTGGCAAGACCATCCGCTACGTAGAGTTTGCCGCCGGCGATGCCCGGCGGATGACGGGCATCACGGCACCGAGTGAGGTGCCTGGAACCTTCGGAATGACCATCTGGCGGCCTCACGGGGTTGTGGGGCTCATCACGCCATGGAACTTTCCGGTGTGCATTCCCTTGTGGAAGATCGCCCCGGCCATTGCTGCCGGAAACACGGTGGTGCTCAAGCCCGCTCCCGAGACCCCTGCGACGGCCCACCTTATCGGTAAGCTCATCGCAGAGGCCGGCATTCCACCCGGTGTTGTGAACATCGTTCATGGCGATGTAGAGCCCGCCACGACCATCATCGATCACCCCGATGTGGCGGTCATCAGCTTTACCGGTTCCACCGAGGTGGGTCGCATCGTCGAGGCGCGCTGCGGCGCGCTTCACAAGCCGGTCCAGTGTGAACTCGGCGGCAAGAACCCCATCCTGGTGTTCTCGGATGCGGACATTGAGCTGGCGGCCGGCGCCTGTGCCAAGGGTGCCTTTGGGTCCACAGGCCAGCGATGCACCGCAACCAGCCGGGCCATTGTGATGAACGATGTGGCCGACGAGTTTGTCGCAAGAGTGCTCGAACATGCAGGGTCCGTTGTTGCGGGCCATCCCCTCGATGAGGACACGACCATGGGTCCGAGCGTATCGGACAGGCAGCTGGAGCAGGTGCTCAAGTACATGGAGATCGGCAAGGGTGAATCAGAGCTTCTTTGTGGCGGCTCCCGTCTGATGGAGGGCAACCTCGGCGGAGGCTATTTTCCAGCCCCCACCCTGTTCGACCACGTTGCTTGCACCGCACGCATCGCCACCGAGGAAATCTTTGGTCCGGTGTTGTCGGTCATTCGGGTGAACTCGGTCGACGAGGCCATCGCGGTTGCCAACGGCGTGAAGTTTGGCCTGACTGGCTCGGTCTTCACCCGGGACATCTCCCATGCCTTCCGGATCATCAACGAACTTGAAGTGGGCATGACCCACATCAACAACCCGACCATCGGTGGGGAGGCACACATGCCCTTTGGCGGCATCAAGGCGACCGGCGTGGGTCCCCGAGAGATGGGTCCGGATGCCTGGAAGTTCTACGCCGAATCGAAGACGGTCTACATCAATCACGCGCTCGCCAAGCGCACGAGCAACCTGTTTTAGTGGGCCTCAATCGCAGGCTGTGTCGTGCTGCGGCCTTCGTACTGGGGCTCGTGGGCATCGGTTGCTCCGATCCTGAAAGTCCGACCCCGCAGGCATGGGCCGATGGCGAGATGCAGTCGATAAAGACCCTCCAGCACTCTTCGGGGGATCTGTCTTTCACCTTGCCGAGCCTCAAGAACGAGTGGGCAATGAAGCACCTGACAGATGCTGGTGTGGCGGTCTTATTGGCGCATCCAGAGCTTCCGGTGCTGGAGTCGCTTCACTTTATGGGTGTGAACATCACCGATGCGACCGTCGGGGCAGTGGTGGCATCGCAAAAGTCCCTGACCTTGACCGACCTTAGCTTCGGCTTTGCTCCGCTGGGAGATGCAGGCATCGAAGCGATTGCCGCTTGGCCGGGGCTGGCCTCGGTACAGACGCTGGCGTTCAACAAGACGGGTGCTACCGCTGCGGGTCTAACGGTCTTGGCGAGCGGCCCATACAGCCAAGAGATGCCGGCGCTAAGCCTCAATTGGCAGCCGCTCGGTAATGCGGGCGCCAAGGTGCTCTCGACGATGAAGATGCGCGGCTTGCTCTCGGTAAAGGACAGCGAAATTCGAGGAGCTGGGGCGAGGGCGCTTATCGAGCGTGCGCCATCGGCTTCGATCGTTCTCGAGGAAAACCCCATTGGGCCAGAAGGGTTGGTTGGACTCAAGAAAATTGGTGAAGGTTTGCGCGGGCTGTTCTTGAGCAACACGGGACTGACGGGGGCGGATGCTGTGGCCTTGTCAGCCCTTCCTTCTGCTTCATTGAGCTCTTTAGATCTGTCCTACTGTGACTTGGGCGACCTTGGGGTGGGCGCCATCGCCAAAGCACCCTGGCTGTCCAGCCTAGAGAGGCTCAACTTGGCGCATACACGCGCTTCTCCATCGCTGTACAGTGCGGTAAAATTGGCCTGGGGCGACAGGGAGGGCTTGAGCGGCGTACCCCAGTGAGCCTGTTCGCGGGTCGAACATGGCTTGGGGCATACCATAGTTGTGGTTATATGAGGGTACGAGAGGTGTACGTTGGGGCAAGGGCAAGGGCACGGGCACGATCGACAATCTGAGACGGAGACGGCCAGCGTGGACGCTCCTGCATCGGGTGATTCGGGTCGGGATCGGAGCCAGGACCAACTCGGGAATGCGGCCATCGCAGCGCGCTTGAGCGCCCAGCAGGCCGGGCGGCCCACCGATCCAGAGGGTTGGCGCGAGAGCGGAAACTTGCGCGGCAGTCCGCCCGTACGAAGCGAGTTCCCGCCGAACATTGGCATCGTCGAGGATGGAGGGGAATACCTGCGGCGCCTGGGTCATGTGAAGACCCGTGCTGCAGAACGGAAGAGCTCCGCTGATGGAATGTTGGATTCAGAAGGCAATGTGGTCGACAACCGGTACTGGTTTACTCGTGTCTACCAGTATGTGACCGAAAATGAGATCGCGGAGGCCAAAAACAAGACCTTCTGGTATCCGAGCTACGTGATGGAGTGTGTCCGGTACTTCGACCAGATCTACGACGACAACCTGAAGGCTGCGGACTCGGGCGGCAACGTCGAGGAACACTGGCAGCAGGCTTTCGATGTGGCTGCAGACAAGCACGAGATGACACTGCTGAGTGCGGCGGGGGAGGCGGCTGATGTCGGAGCGCCCTTGATCGGCGGGATGCTCGGGCCCTTTGGGTTCGTTGCCGGGCTCATTACTGGCGACATGCTCGAAGAAATGACTCATGCGACGGAGAGCTTGGTCGCACACATGCAAGCCCACATTCGCTTTGATCTTCCACGGGCCGAGGCCTGGGTGTTCAACGGGCTCTATAGCGGCATGGAAGGCGCCTCGATTTCGGACTTCAAGGACGACTTTATGTCGATGACTTCGGTCTTCGATCAAGCAGCAGTCAAGATGGGCGTCGACATCGGTGACCGGGTGGGGTTGCCCGCTGAGCTGGTTCCACGGATGGTTCAGGACATGGTCATGGCCTATGGGGCCGATGCCGACATGGCGACAGAGCGGGCGGACACGTGGCAGCGCGCTGAGGAGTTGGCCAATGGGGGTCTCGCGGG
>CAWVVG010000365.1:0-4110 GCA_963932775.1 uncultured bacterium | reverse complement strand
ACCGCGACGCGGGCCTCCGCCAGCCGCTGGTCCACCAAGACCACAGCCTCCTCGCTGCCACCGCGGCGCGCCACGGTGTGAAGCAGCACCGCGCAGGGATCGTCCATGCCCAGGTCGGCGGGCAGCAGGTCGGTAAAGATGGCGCGCATGGTCCTCACAGTGTGCGTCTCAAGTCTACCCCAGGCTCACCCGAGTGATGGCCTTGTACCATAAACAAATACCGCACCAAGATCGTCGCCTGATCGATGCCCTGATTGAGAGCCATGAGGGTCGCCTGATCGATGCCCTGATTCAGGGCTGACTGGGCGAGGACTTCATCGATTCGCCAAGCGGGAAGGCGCTCGTAGGGGGTGCCCTTGGAATTCGGGTTGTCAAACTTGGTCCATAGGAGCGACAAGGGCTCGATTTGAAAACACGAGGTGGAATTGTTGTCGTCTTTCAAAATGATGCGCTGGCCCACTTTGACAATACTGAGAATACGGGGGTGATCCAGGCTCGCATCGGTGACGGTGGTCGCTTGGTCAGTCTGAGGTGGATTGGCGAGGGTCTGCTGAACAAAGGTCAAAAAGCAGAGCAGTAGAAGGGGCATCGACATCCGGTGAGAAGCATATACCCTACTGGGCTGCCGTTCAAACTACTCCCACTCAGCTTCATTCATCAGAATGAACGGTAGAATTGAGTGTTCCCAAAACCCGTCCAAAACCTCACCACCCAAGCCCCTCAAACACTAACCATGCGGCTGGTCTCAGCGAAGGGTCATCTAAATTGAAGGGTCTGCGTGCTGGTCATCAACAGCATCTCCGAATACTTGCCGGGTGGAGTCGATGCAGTGGTCTCACACGGCCAACGCGCTTTCCAGGAAGGGTCTCCGATCCGATTACTGCAGGGACTCAGAGGCGAAGCGATGCACACCCCCGACACGTTCAGCTTTCACGATGCCCGGGCCTTCGCCGGTTCGATGGACGACCTTGTGCAGTGGTTGAGGCGCAGGCTCGAGCAGTCCGTTGAACATCCCACGACCTTCATCGCCACGCCCAACCCCGAGATGTACGTCAACAGCGTCTTTGACGATGACTTCCGTTCCATTCTCCAGAGCGCCTCCTTCAACATCATTGATGGAATGGGCCTGCATGCGATGCTCAAGCTGTTCGGATACCGCTCGTCTCGCCTGACGGGCACGGGTCTGGTGGAAGAACTCTTGGCACAGAACGTGGGCACCATGTACCTGCTGGGCGGTGTTTCCGGAAACCTTGAAGTCATGCGAGAGAAGTACCCAGAGGTGAACTTTGTGGGAGGCTTTGAGGGCATCATCAACGAGGACAATTCGGAGGAGCTGAGTGGCGAGATCAACACGCTCAGCCCCGACTTCCTGCTTGTGGCGCTGGGAGCTCCCAAGCAGGAGCGCTGGATTCGAGCCAACTTTGATCGGATTCCCAACGTGAAGGTGGCCATCGGCATCGGGGGTGCGATCGACTACTGCTCCGGCAACGTGCGTCGTGCCCCTGCGCGCATGCAGAGCGTGGGCTTGGAGTGGCTGTTTCGCTTGTTTCTTCAGCCGGAACGGTACCGTCGCATGCTGAAGGCTGTGGCGGTCTTCCCCGTGATGTTCTTGAGCATTGAGGGATGCTTGCTGGTGGTTCGCACCCTCAAGCGGCCTATACCCAGGTGAGGTCGGCGAGGCCTTCGCTCCCTATTTTTTCTGGGTGAGTCCCCAAACCGTGGCCTGCAACTCAGATCAGTTCAGACCGACCCCACTGTTTCGACTCCCAACCCAAGTTAGGGAAGGTCCATGGAAATCCGGGCCTTCGCTGAAGCCGTACTGTTTACGGCGGACATGGAACTCAAGCTGGCGAGTCCAGGTGAGTTCACCGATGAGTTGCCCGGCCATGGCATCGGTGCAGTGTCCGCTCCCGGGCGTCCGACCTGGCTGTCGATGCGGTCGGACAAGGTCATACCTGCGGCTCCCACGCTCCGTGGTCTCGAAGACCCACGGCTTCGAGGCCAAGCGCTCCACAGCTTTGCCCACCATGAGCTTCAGGCGCTGGAGTTGATGGCCTTGGCGCTGCTGCGTTTCCCAGAGGCTCCACGGGGCTTCCGGCGGGGGCTGGTGAAGATCCTGACCGACGAGCAACGGCACTTCCGCATGTATCAACTCCGGGCAGAGCACTGGGGTGTCGGGCTTGGTGATGTGGGCATGGGCCACTTCTTCTGGGACACGGTGGCGGATCTCAACACCCCTGCAGACTTTCTCGCAGCCCTCAGTCTGACCTACGAACAGGCCAATCTGGATTTTTCGGTGTACTGGGAGGATGCTTTCCGTGCGGTGGATGACCGCGACAGCGCGGCGGTACTTCACGAGGTGTACGAGGATGAAATCAGTCACGTACGTCACGGTTTCGCCTGGTTTGAGCGACTTGTTCACGGGGCCGATTTCGAGGCTTACTCCAAGCACCTGACCTTCCCCCTCAGTCCGGGCAGGGGGAAAGGCCCCATCTTCAACCGAGCTGGCAGAGAACGGTCGGGCATGTCTGTGGCGTTTATCGATGAGATGGAGATCACCAATGTTTCTCGGGGGCGTCCGCCCCGGTTGTTTAGCTTTGATCCATTCGTAGAAGAGCGTGCTGCGGGTCGGACTCCGGCGGTCTCAGCCCAGTTCGTTCAGCGGGATCTGGCGACTGTACCCATGTTCTTTGCACACCGCGAGGACGTGGTCATCGCGGCCCGCCCCAGTCTTGAGACCCTGAAACGCATGCACCGATTGGGCATCGAGATTCCTCAGTTTGTCGACGACCGGGCAGCGTTGGGGGAGCGCTTGCTCGGGAAGGAGGCTCCGTGGGGGCACGAGGATGCCGTAAGGGCGTGGACGAAGGTGGACGCGATACGGCTGCGGCGGGAGCTAATCCAAGCGGAACCCAGTCGCCTGTGGGCTTTGGACGAGAGCGTTATCGCTCAGTCTGTGGCGGAGGCTGCTGAATTTGTTGGCCGGTGCTTCATTGCCAAGGCTCCGCTGTCGGCCTCGGGTCAGCACAGGGTGCGCATGGACCAACCCGGTGCCGCTTCGTGGATCGAGGGCCATATCGCCACCTCACCGGTGGTGATCGAGCCATGGTACGAGCGTGTCCTGGACTTGTCTGTGCAACTTGAGGTATCCGATGGAGGTGCTCGAACATTGGGAGTGACACGCTTCTGGACCAATGCGCGCGGCGCTTACCGGGGCGCTGTTATCGGACCTTGGACGGCCGGGATTGCTCCGGAAGTGTTGCGCTCTCTCCATGGTGGTGGGGGCCGCAGCGACATCAAGGATGCGCTCGAGGCCATGGGACGCGTTGTGGGGCAGAGCATGCACAGCCAAGGCTTTCGCGGCCCAGTGGGAATTGATGCCATGGTCGTACAGTCACCCGATGGCCTGCGCCTACTGCCAGTCCTCGAGGTGAACCCCCGGTACACCATGGGTCGGGTTGCGCTGAGACTTCACAAGGCGACAGGCTTGCGGGGGGGATGGATATTTTTGGACGATCGGGCCATCGAGCGGGCGGGTTTAAAGGGCCGCGCTCAATTGATAGCCGCGGTCGAAGATACTCCAGGGGTCGTGTTCACCACCGAGCCGCGAACAGCGGAGCGGACCCTGACCCTGATGAGCGTCGCCAAGAATGGGGAGACGGCAAGGCAAGCTTGGCTGGACCTGGGGCTACCGTGGCCCGAACCCGCTTGATCAACCGGTGACAACCTTGTCGCAGATTTCGAGGCCCCGATCGATGATCTCAAAGGATTCGGCCATTTGATCTTCGGTGATGCACAGGGGTGGGTTGCACATAAAGCTGCCCCATCGGAATAAAGTGAACAGCCCATTGTCGCGCAGAAAGGCGTTGAGTTCACCCATGGCAGGGTGGGTTTCGTTGTATGGGGCCATCGGTGTGCCCTCGGCATCCCTCTGAAGGTCGACCATTCCGAGTAGGCCAAGGTTGCGTGTGGCCTTTACGCTGGGGTGTTTGGCCTTCAGTTCAGCCATGTGCGCACCCATGATGGGGCCCAGGCGAGCCGCATTCTCGACCATGCCTTCATCGATGAGCACATCGATGGCGGCGATGGCGACAGCACAGGCGAAAGAAT
>CAWVVG010000364.1:0-4113 GCA_963932775.1 uncultured bacterium | reverse complement strand
CACAAAGTTGCTATCGCTGAACAGGTAGAAGGCTCCGCGGTTGGTGAGAATAAAATCATGCGCCGGGAGCTCGTTCGAGTGGTGACCCCAGGCGTGCCCTGGGACAGCGACCAGATCGAGGCACGCGAGCCCTGCTATCTATTGGGGCTGTGCGGTTCTTCCACACTGGGCCTGGCATTTTTGGATGTCTCCACAGGCGACCTCCGTGTGACCGAAGCACCCTCGATTGCGTTGGCAGCCCGTGAAATTCGGCGCCTCGAGCCCAAGGAGGCGGTGGTCAGCGAACACCTGATGTCCGAGAGCCTGATTGTTGAGGCCCTTCGTGGTGTTTCCATCACCCGCGTAGAGGACAGCTGGTTCGACCAAGAAGCGGCCCATCAGACACTCTCAAACCTATTTGGGACCCACGACCTCAGCGGCTTCGGTTGCAGCGGCTTGAGCCATGCATTGGGTGCAGCTGGAGCACTGGTGTCCTATGTCTGTGACACCGCCCGGGTACCATTGGACCACCTCAAGCAGCTTCGCCCGTACTCGGTCCAAGGTCATATGGTCATCGACCAGACGACCCGCACCAACCTTGAGGTGTTCCGGCCACTGCAGGGGCAGGGGAGAAAGGGGACCCTTATCCACCTTATGGACCGTACCTGTACGCCCATGGGTGGACGCTGCCTCCGGGATTGGCTCTCGCACCCACTCATTGATCCCGCGGCCATCCACCATCGCCATGATGCTGTGGCCGCCCTCCTCAACAGTCAGCTTCGCGCTGACCTCCGCAACAGCCTCAAGGGCGTGTCGGACTTAGAACGCCTCGGCTCTAAAGCCGCCCAAGGCCTCGCCAATGGGCGGGATCTGCGAGCCCTTGGGGTTTCGCTTGCAGCCCTACCTTCGGTGGTCCACACCTTGACCGGGCTTCCGTCCTTCGAGGGTAGCCTCCCCACAGACCTTATGTCTGACGTCCGAGATGACATAGACTCATGGCTGATCGATGAGCCCGGGGTCAGCCTGACCGATGGAGGCATCATCGCCAGTGGTATGGACGCGGCCCTTGATGAGCTCATAGAGCTCTCGACAGAGGGCAAGACGGCCATCGCGAGAATCGAAAGCCGCGAGCGTGAAGCAACCGGAATTACGAGCCTCAAGGTCAAACACAACAAGGTATTTGGTTACTTTCTGGAGGTCACCCAATCGAACCTGAGCAAGGTGCCTGAGTCCTGGCACCGAAAGCAGACCTTGGTGAATGCCGAACGTTACATCACGCCGGAGCTAAAGGAGTTCGAAGAAAAGGTCCTCGGTGCAGATGAAAAACGAAAGGTGCTCGAGTACGAATTATTTCGAAACCTCAGAGACCGTGTTGGAGCCCACATCGCCCGCATTCAGGACCTCGCTCGCTGGGTAGCGGTCGTCGACACACTGACGTCGCTGGCCGACCTAGCGTCAGACAAGCGATATGTGCGCCCTACACTCGATACTGGAAACCGAATCGCCCTCCGCCGGAGCCGCCACCCTGTGGTTGAGGCGATGCCACTGGATGAGCCTTTTGTCCCAAATGACATCACCCTGGATGACGACCACCGACTCGTAATCCTAACGGGCCCGAATATGGCAGGGAAGAGCACGATAATGCGGCAGGTTGCCCTCAGCGTCCTCATGGCCCAAGTAGGCGGATTCGTGCCTGCCGATGAGGCTCATATCGGAGTCGCGGACAGGCTATTTGTACGGGTAGGAGCCAGCGATGACCTCGCTCAAGGCCGGAGTACCTTCATGGTTGAAATGAGCGAGACTGCCCTCATTTTGAATCAGGCTACATCTCGCTCGTTGATCTTACTCGACGAGATCGGACGCGGAACGAGTACACTCGATGGCCTCTCCATCGCTTGGGCCGTGGCCGAAGCTGTCCACGACAGAATCCGCGCGCGCACTATTTTTGCAACCCACTACCACGAGCTCGTTGGACTCGCCGACGAGCGTGTGGGGGCGGTCAATATGCATGTGGGCGTCCGCGAATGGGGCGAAAGAGTCGTCTTCTTAAGAACCTTAAAGCCTGGTGGGGCGTCCAAGAGCTATGGAATCCAGTGCGCCCGCTTGGCCGGTATGCCAACCGTTGTGGTCGAGCGAGCGAAGGCCTTGCTCAAGGAGCTAGAGGCGCAGCGGGCGAGGGGACAGGGCCCACAGCTTGGCTTGTTTGGTGCACCGCAGGCCATGGATAATATAGTGTCCGAGATAAAGGATCCCGCCGTCCAAATAGACCCCCTCCGCGAAGCCGTTGATGAACTAAACCCCGACTCACTAAGCCCGCGAGAAGCCCTCGCCGCACTGTACCGGCTCAAGGAAATCAGTTGCGATTCATAGTACACATATGCTGCGTCCTGGCTGGGTTCTTCTCCGCAACAGCCTTTGCCGCTGAAGTCGAGAAGGTGCGCGTATTTGCCGGCAAAGAACATGCTCGCATATTGATCATCACCAGCGATGCTGTCGACAACCTGGAGACCCGCTCGTCGCCCGCAACATCGGCTGCACCCGCCCGGGCAACACTGCATGTACCTGGGGTCAAGCGCGGACAAACCGTCGGGGCCCGCATTCCAATCGGTGAAGCCGGAATCAAGCAGATTCATGTGGTTGAGGTCGGTGACGGTGTCCAATTCACCATCGAACTCACCGATGCCCGCACCATCCAGGCCCAGCATATTGGCGACTCCTCGATTCTCGTCGATTTGCTACCAAGAAACGGTAAACCAGATGAAACACTCCCAACCGCAGAACACATCGAGGCCTGGCTGTCGGGTGTCTCGTTGGCCAGAATTGCTGGCGAAGTCACCCGCGAAAAGAAGCTTATCGTCATAGATGCTGGGCATGGGGGCTACGACCACGGCGCCATCGGTACCCAGGGAACGCGAGAGGCGGACATCGCTCTTGAGATCGCAAGAAGGACCGCACAGCTCCTCGAGGACCGACTCGGCGTCGACGTGATCATGACCAGAGATCGGGACATATTCGTTCCACTCCGGGACCGCGCAGCACTAGCGAATCGAGAAAACGCTGACCTGTTTCTGTCGATTCACGCAAACGCCGCCCCAAATAGTTTCTCGAAGGGAATCGAGACCTTCTCCTTGGCGAGTGCCACAGATGCCGATGCCGCACGGGTCGCAGCCCGGGAGAATGCCATGGCGAAAGGATGGTCCGACAAGTCTGATCCATTGCTTGGCCGCCTCCTTGCCGCAGGTACCGACCGCTTGTCACGGGACCTCGCTTTTGAGGCCCAGAGATCGGTTGTCAACCGTCTGCGCGAGGTGTATCCCTCCACGGAATTCGTCGACCTCGGAACGAAGTCTGCCTTGTTTTATGTCCTTGTATCGACCCGAATGCCCGCAATCCTTTTTGAGACGAGCTTCCTTTCAAATGCAGAGGATGAGCGACGGCTGCGCTCACCACACTTTCAACAAACGGTTGCTGGGGCGCTGGTAGAGGCCGTCGATACCTGGATGAAACGCCAGAAGGACGAGTAGGTGAACGCTGCCGTGGATGGATATCTCGCGTGGTGCCGGTCCGAGCGAGGCCTCGCGGACAACACCCTCGACGCGTACAGCCGTGACCTCCGTAGGCTAAAGGAGTTTCTGCACTCGAGGGGCGCCCGGACACCACAGGATGCCAGCCATTCATTGCTCTCAAAGTGGATAGTCGACCTACACAAGGCTGGACTATCGGCCACCAGCATCGCCAGACACCGGGTCGCGATGCGACAGCTGTTTAAGTTTCTGGTGGACGAAGGCCTCTTGGAGACCAGCCCCGCGGAACTTATATCCGCGCCAAAGACTCCCCGAAGGCTACCGGGCACCCTCAACGAGGCGGAGGTCTCGGCCATCTTGGCCGCACCGGACCGGAGCCAGCCACTGGGCCTTCGGGACGCGGCCATGATCGAGCTTCTGTACGCCACAGGGCTGCGTGTCTCAGAGCTCGTGGGCCTGAGGGCCGACCAATGGCACGACGGATGGGTCATCGTCACAGGAAAAGGCGGTAAAGACCGCTTGGTTCCATATGGCGACCAGGCTGGGCTCATTGTCGAGCGGTATCTTCAGGGTCGAACCAAGCCGTCGGTGTCCATGTTTCTATCCATCC
>CAWVVG010000363.1:0-4117 GCA_963932775.1 uncultured bacterium | reverse complement strand
GGAGCCACTGCTCCAGAATCGGACGGACCGCTCCATCCACCTGGGCGCGGGCCTCTGGGTTGTTTAGTTTGTCCTTGGTCTGGCCCTGAAATTGGGGCTCCATGATGAAGGTCGAGCAGACCGCAACCAAGCCTTCGCGAATGTCATCGGCAGAGATGGATAGTCCCCTGGGAATCGCGATGTCGTGGGTCTCGATGTAGTTGCGTACGGCCTTTACTACCGCATCCTTGAGGCCCTGCTCATGGGTGCCTCCATCCCGAGTAGGGATTCCGTTCACGAAACTCTTGAAGTATTCTCTGGGAGCGTCGGTCCAGGCCATGGCGATCTCGAGCCGGGGCCCTTGCGCGCGCTCAATATGGAGCACTTGATCCGTGCTCTTACGAAGCTCACGTTTCTGGATGGTGTGGTCGAGGAAGTCGACGACACCACCATCATGCTGGATTTCGCTCCGGGTGGACGTGGTCTCATCTTTGAAGATGACCTTCATGCCCTTGTTCAGGTAGGCACTGACATCCAGGTGTTCTTTGATCAGCTCGGGATCAAGGACCAGGTCTCCGAATATTTCGGCGTCTGCCGTGAATTGAATCGTGGTGCCGGTTCCCCGCGCATCGCCCAGTCGGGACACTGGCCCCTGGGACTTGCCGCGGTGGTAGACCTGCTGAAACTTTCCGCTGGTCCGTGTGATCGTGGCGATCAGTTCAGAGCTGAGTGCATTTACGACGGAGGCGCCAACGCCGTGCAGACCGCCGGACGTAATGTAGTTGTTTTGGTCGAACTTACCCCCAGCATGCAGGGTGGTCAGAATCAACTCGAGGGCGGACTTTCCATGGGTGGGGTGGAGGTCCACTGGGATGCCTCGCCCGTTGTCTTGAACGGTGACGGTGCGACCGTCTCGGTGCAGGGTGACCCCGATGACGTTCGCATGGCCGTTGATTACTTCATCGACGGCGTTGTCTACGATTTCCCAAACAAGGTGGTGCAGGCCAGGTGAGCCGGTCCCCCCGATGTACATTCCTGGGCGTTTCCGGACGGGCTCGAGGCCTTCCAGAACGGTGATGTCACTCGCTGTGTAGGATTCAGACAAGGCGGACTTCTTCTTGGGTGCGGGAGTTGTGGCTGGAGTGGGTATTTCCATCATGCATCACCTCCGGGTCCCATGGGTAGACCGAGTCCTTGTTGAACCGCCGTTTTACCGGTTTCATCTGAACTTCCGCCATTGGAATCGTTGCCGCCACCTGAGGGGGGGCCACCTTCTCCATCGGGCGCGTCGTCGTCGTCGTCGGTGATTGTACTCTCGAGGTCATAGCGCAAGGTGGGGCGGTTCCATTCTGCGAAACGTCCACGCTTGAGCACAACGGTTCCCCGGCCGGCCCGCTTGCCTTCAAATTTACTGGGTCGCACAGTCTCTTCCCGGCCCTGAGGTGTCCGAACTATGGCTCCTTGGAACTTGTGACGGGTGAGCTCGAAGGCCAGTACCCGGTCGTCGTCCCGAAGCTTGATGGCGATGACGCCCTTTCCAGCTCCGCGAATGAATTTTGCATCGTTGACGGGGAAGGTCAGTGCGCGACCGGCTTCAGAGGCGATGCTCATTTGTGCGTTGGTGTCGGTCACATACACGGCGACCACTGCGTCGTCGTCACCATTGGGGCGCATAAAGCGTCGCCCATTCTTGGTGGAGACCTCCGTGTGGGAGGACAGCGCAAACCGGATGCAGCGGCCCTTGCGGGTCACAGCGATACAGTGGGGTGGCGGTGGCACGGGGTCTTCGCCTTCGGGCACGTCAGCGGGCCGCTTCAGCTCATCGGAGATGACGGGCAGAGAGCGTTCATCGTTGATGACCACGCCAACCACGCGCTCGCCATCTGCAAAGGTGAAGTGGCGCTGTACAGGCTCGCCGTATCCAGTGGTGGATGGGATGTCGTCGATGCGCAGCACATATGCGGAGCCTTGGTCACCGAAGAAGGTGATGCTGCTCTTGGTGATTGCACGCCCGATCCAGCCGATGTCATCGCCCTCACGGATGCGAATCTTTTCGATGTCTGTGAAGCTCTGTTGGCGCTTGATCCATCCATCGCGGGTGACGATTACATAGGTCTTCTCGGACACGATGTAGTCGGCCTCGGAGAAGCTTGTGGTGTCGATCACGTCTTCGCCGCCGATGGCCGTACGTCGGGCCTCGCCGTACAGTTTTCGAATCTCCATCAGTTCGGTACTGACGATACTCCAGAGCTCTGTGTTGGAGGCGAGAATGGCCTCGATGGCGGCAGCTTCCGCCCGTTTCTCACGGAGTTCTTCACGAATGGCGAGAATCTCGAGCTTGGCGAGCTTGTAGAGCTTCAGCTCTAAAATGGCCTCGGTCTGTAGGTCATCTAGATCGAAACGGACCATCATCTGTTCCGCAGCATCTCGTTTGCCCTCAGACCCACGGATGATTCGAATTGCCTCGTCGATGGCATCGAAGACGATCTCGAATCCTTCAAGAATGTGGATTCTCTCCCGCAGCTTCTCGAGCTCGAACTCGTAGCGGCGCCGGACTGTCTCGTGGCGGAAGATCAGCCATGACCAGAGCACCTTTCTTAGGTTGATCCGCTCTGGTTGAGGCACGTCGGACCCGGGCACTGGAATCAAACAGGTCAGGTTCATATTGTAGGTGATCTGCAGCGGCGTATTCTTGAACAAGTAGGCCATGCCTGCGGGCGCATCCGTTGCCTTTCGAAGCTCGAGGACCACGCGGACCTCATCGGTGGACTCATCGCGCACATCCACGAATTGGGGAACCTTGCGCTCAGCGATGAGACCGCCGATCTTCTCAAGCAGGGTGGCTTTGTTGACTCCGTACGGTACCGAGTTGACGATCACGTAGTTCCGACGGCCGTGCTTCTCAGTGGTCCAGGTTCCTTGTAGGCGAACTGCACCTGTACCTGTCTCATACATCTGGGCGAGATCGGCCGGGTCGGTCAGAATGACGCCGCCTGTTGGGAAGTCGGGGGCCTTGACCTTTCGGGCGAGGCGCTTGATGGAGACGTCTGGGTCCTCAATGAGCATCAAGCAGGCATCGATCACTGCACGGAGATTGTGTGGGGGGATTCGCGTGGCCATTCCAACCGCGATTCCCTCCGCTCCATTGACCAGCAACTGTGGGAACTGAGCGGGGAGCACGATGGGTTCCAGGCTCTGGCCATCGTAGTTGGGTCGAAAGTCTACGGTTCGCTTCTTGATTTCGTCGAGCAGTTCGACTGCCAAGGGGCGGAGCTTGCACTCGGTGTACCGCATTGCAGCCGCACCATCGCCATCCATTGAGCCGAAGTTTCCTTGGCCATCCACCAGCATATGTCGAAGCGAGAAGGGCTGAGCCATCCGCACCATCGCATCGTAGATCGAGGCATCACCATGGGGGTGGTACTTGGCCATGACCTCACCGACGACGGCAGCGCTCTTGCGGTATCGTCCATCGGGCAGCAGCCGAAGATTGTGGTACATCGCGTAAAGAATGCGTCGCTGTACAGGTTTGAGCCCATCACGAACGTCGGGCAGGGCCCGCGAAGTGATTACGCTCATTGCGTAATTTAGGTACCGATGTCGGGTAGCCTCATGGAGGGCAACTTTCTCAATTCCGCTCTGGTCCGGCGTCATGCTGATCCGTGGATGGGGAGGGGGATACTGGGGAGGGATAAACGGGGGGACGAATCCCCTAACCACTTGTGGCATCCGCGCAGGTGGGAGCACAGTTTTCCTCCCCCTCAGCACTCATTTCGGTTACCCGGGGGAGGTCTCCACAGGAGGGCCCGTGCTCGATTTGGACCAGGTGGTGGGTGCGTATGGTGCAGGCCGTGCGACCCTGAGCGATACCGATGGAAAAACGACCGAAGCATCGGGTGAGGGTGGTGGCCTCGTCGGCGCCGTAGAGGGACTGGGTGTTTCAGGTTTGGCCGCACGGTTGACCGAAGGCCAGACCCTGGTGCTCGAAGATGCTGGCGTGTGTCTGACGCTCGTTCGCGAAGGAAGTGAGGCGCGCATGCGGGCGGCCTGGACGGACGGTCCGACCTATGAAGATCGCATCACGGTGGTGCCGGGCCGAGCCGAGGTCCTACCCGTCGGGGTTGCGGCACCGACGCTC
>CAWVVG010000362.1:0-4119 GCA_963932775.1 uncultured bacterium | reverse complement strand
AGGCCCCGGCCGGCTCGGCCGCTCAGTCGCCAAAATCCTTCATTCGAGGGGCCAGGACGTCCAATTGATAGGGCGCGGGCAAGCCATACCCAAAGCTCACCTGACATGGCTCACTGTACCCGACAGGGAAGTCAAGGCCGCCGCTTTGGGGGTACCTGTTGGCGGGATTGTCCTTCATGCCTCCGGTGCATTGGAGTTCGACATCCTTCGGCCCCACCCACAGGCCGGCTCGCTTCATCCATTGATGACTTTTCCGGGTCCCGAGATTGGGATGCCAACCGGCACCACAATTCCGGCGGCAGTCGCGGGCGATGCTGCGGCAGTCGGAGCCGCCACGGCCCTGGCTAAAGAACTCGGCTTCACACCTTTTGAGGTGACTGGGGACCGGCGCTTGTACCACGCCGCTGCGGTCACAGCGGGCAACTTCGCGACCACACTGATGCTCCATGCTGGCGCCATGCTGAGTGGTGCTGGCGTCCCGCCAGAACAAGCCCGAGCCTTGCTTGCCCCACTGGCGATCGCTTCGATAAAAAATGTCGCCCAACATGGTGCTCAAGCACTCACCGGCCCGATCGCCCGTGGAGATGAACAAATTGTCGCCTCCCACATGGAAGCTTTGACCTCGATGGAGCCATCATTGGCCGCCTTATACGCCGACCTTTGTGAGCACACCCGCAAGCTAAAGCGCTAGTTTCTAACCCCAGTTCAAATAAACTTGAGCTTCATCCGATACAACAGTTGTGCCATCAACATTTGCGACTCTTGGAACACAGATGAGTTCTCAGTTGTTGTAGATCCACAAACCGATGGTATGATTCATTTAACCTCCACCCCAACACGGAACCCTCCGATGCTCGACGCATTTATCATCGAGAAAATCCAGCAAGAGCGAGAGCTACACGACGGTGTACGTCAACCGCTGCGGATCGAAATTTCTCGAGAGCCCATGCGCGAGAGTCAGGAACGCGAGGAAAAAGAATCCGGTGATCGCGGCGTCGCAATCATCGATTTCACTTTATAGTTTCTGTCCCCCTGTACATCGGCACTGAGCGACCACAGAGGTCGAGTGCATGGCTCGCTGCAGACTCATTGGTTGAGTCGCGCCACGAATGAAACGGTCTGAACTCCGATCCGAATCCTCTCGAGAAGATCTTCGGAAGGGCCGTTGGGCATGACCAGCTCGAGTCCACCTTGTTCATGACGCAGATAGGTGACGCCACCCGCTTCAAAGGCGTGGTTCAGCACGGAATCCGCTGACCCAATTCCGATGGTATTTGTCGCGGCCCAACACTCCCAGGAACGACCACTGGCCACCATCTGCCGAGTCATGGGTTCACCGTCAGGGCTCAAGCCCTTCGGCCAGACCGTCAGCGGCTGACCCGGCATGCTCAGGGCCCGAATGCATACCTGCCCACCCCGTTCGGGTTCGACCAGCACCTCCATCGGAAGTCCTTCGAACTCCGCCGTCAAGCCCGCTCCAACCCCCTCCACCAGGTGGGCCCGATAACGAGCCTGTCCGCTGAGAAAATCGAGCACAGCAACGTGGGCCTCGCTGATTCGTTGAAGGCGTTTTGCACGGGTCAGGCCGGTGAAGCCAAGCACCATGAAGCCAGCCCCGCATAAGGCAGTCATTACGGCCAACCGGGAACCTGCGATCACGGCCGCACGTGCGTCCATGCCCAGCCCAGCCAAGACTTCACCAATCCCCGTCGGATAAATGGCGATCGCCAAACAGGGAACCGACAACCAAATCAAACGAAATGCACGAGAAGTGTCCAAACCAACTCCAGGTCGTTGCCATAATGCCATGGTTCGCCACGTCGACAACTCTCAAATGCATCGGGCTGGCCTTGCCGTCCCTACCAAACCAGGGTAATTACCGCACCCAGTACGACCTATGGCCCTTTTGGCTACAGAGAGTACCCAATGAACCCCATCTGAACGGAGTCCGACATGGCTCGTGTATGCCCATTGACCGGAAAGCGCCCCAACGTGGGCAACAAGGTCTCACACTCGAACATCAAGACAAAGATGCGTCAGCTTCCGAACCTTCAGAACAAGCGCATCTGGTGCGAATCGCAGAATCGCTTCATCCGGCTTCGCGTGTCGACCAGCGCACTGCGCACCCTTCGCCGCATGACGATTGAAGACTTTGCGCGCAAGAATGGAATCGACATCAACAAGCTCTAAAACGCTGAGTTGAATTCATGAGAGCCACCTGCACCAGGTGGCTCTCTGCGTTGGATCTCCGGCATTGAACAACCCGTGCTCAACGTTCGGAATCAAACACCATACCCAGCAAGACAGCGCTCAGTTGATCTCGCGAGAACGGCTTCTGCAAGAACAACTGCTCATCCAACGGCCGGTGCAGCAACCCGCTGGTAAGGATGGTCCGGCCAACCATGGCAGGCCATAGATTGTGAATCATGGCGAGCATGCTCTCCCCATCCATTCCAGGTAGACGCTGATCCGTGACCACGACCTGGAATTTCTCATTCTCCAGCCGGGCGAGTGCGTCCTCCGCACTGTGTGCAACGACACTCCGGTGTCCAAGAGTGGACAGCATCCACTTCACCGTCTCAGCCATCACCACATCGTCGTCGACCACCAAGACATCCAAGCCCCGCTGACCATCCGAGGACAGTGGGCTTTTTTCTTCCTCTGCTGGCTGGCCTGGACCCGGAAAAAACAACTCGATGTTCGCGCCTTGTTCCGCTTGGTTCTGAGCCATCATCCAGCCGCCGTGGTCCTGCACGATGCCCCAAGAGATCGCCAAGGCCAGCCCACGGCCAGGATCCGCCCGATGAGAGCCTCCGGAATACGGTGACCGAAGCTCGGTCAGAATATCCTCTGGCCACACGCCCGACTCACATTGAAAGAGGACCCGAGTACCACCGTCATCGGTGGCGGTGGCCTCAATTAGCAGGGTTCGGTCGGCGGGCATGATCTGGGCCGCACTAATAAGTAGGTTCTCCCACACCAGTGCACTCTGACCTGGGTCGGCGTACACCACAAGCTCGGGCGCAACGGATACTGAGACCTCCACCCGCTCCAGTCTTCGCCCCAGAGTGGAGGTGGCCTGGCTCAGCTGGGCCCGCAATGAAGATGCCTTGCAGATCGGGATGCGTGGGCGCGCAAAAATCTGTAAATTCTGGATGATGCGGACCACGCGCTGACTGTGGTCGTCAATAATCGCCAGGTGTCGCGACCGGGTGTTCGCCGGCATATTCGGCACCGCCTTGAGCATCTCCAGCCGACCCTGAATCACGGCCAACGGGTTGTTGATGTCGTGGGTCAATTCAGCAGCCAGACGCCCAACACTCGCCATCCTGCGAACGTGGCGAAGCTCCTGCTCAAGGTGTTCCCGTTGGCTCCTGTCTTGCAACAGCACAAAACAGGCCTGACCATCGAATCGGCAAATGGAAAAACCCACGACCCGGCCATCCTTCAACCGAAGCTCTGAATCACCCACCCCAACAAAATCCGAGGTGCACAGTCGCTCGAGTGCGTGGCCGGCCTCATCATCAAACAAGGCTCGAAGAGGAAGCCCAATCTGGGCTGCGGCATCTCCGCCCAGCTGACCGAGGGAGACGTGATTGAGCCAATCGATAGTCCCGACACTGTCGACCGACACCACCATCTCTGAGACGTGCTCAAACAATCGCCGTGGCGCGTCCTGCCGAACCCGCTCTAATTCCGCTTCCAGTGAAGCAATCTTGGCCGTCAAATCATTCACAACGAACAGTCTATTCTACAATTAGAAGTACAACCTAAATATATTAGTATAATTAATTTATACCAACATGGGCATATGAGCCGCGTTGGTCCACATTGTCTATACATCGGGAAAATCCAGCCAACCCTATATGCACAAGGTCAACCCGCTAGCTCAAAGGCGCACACAGACCGCATCACCCTCAATTCTCACTTCAAATGTTTCCACCGAGACGGAGCCATTGGTCCGACATGACCCATCCGTCACGTCGAAAGCCCACCCGTGGTAGGGGCACGTGAGAACCGATCCATCGAGCCCACCTTCGCCCAACGGACCTTCGGCATGGGGGCAACTATTGGACAAAGCATGGTATGTGCCGTCCACATTGGCCACGCAAATGGCGG
>CAWVVG010000361.1:0-4122 GCA_963932775.1 uncultured bacterium | reverse complement strand
GGGCCACTGCGGCCTCGAACACAGTCAATCCCTGCGGAACCTGATTTGTGGGCTCAAAGCCCAGATTGTATTGCCACCGGTCGGTGACATAACTGTTGGTGGCAGCAGTATAGACGGCATCAGGGTCGAGTTCGGTCTCGCCCACCGTCACAGAAACGAGCTCGGGAGCTCCTGCACGAAGTCTCCATTGAGCCGCAACTCCGCTGAGCTGCATGACTGGATGCCGGCCACTGATCTCGGACTCCGCGTTCTTCAGCAACAAGCCGACAACCTGCTCGCCAGACACATCGAACTGAACCACATCATTTGAGAACGGAAAGACTTGGTACAGGCCACCTCGAGTAAGCGGCCCCGCCACCAAATCGGCTCGCAGGCCACCAGGATTGTAGATGCCTATGTCTGTGCCGGCAGCCGAGCGGACCATGTCCGCCGCCCACCGGCCCAATGGCGTCTCAGCGTTCTTTGAACGGTCCAGAGTTGCGCCTTCAACCCGGCCGATAATCTCTGCGAAGTGTCCATCGATGCGCTCTTTCCACGTCTGCATCAGAGTGGCAGAGGCCTCGGGAACTTCCACAGCACCCGGTGTCAGGTCGACCAGCTTGGCGCTAAAGTTCACGATGTTTCCATCGACCACATCCATCTCGGTCACACCGAGCTGACGGGCGTAGCAGCCAGCCTGAACAATCCACGTATCACCGACCTGGACGGGCTCGACTAACGGTGTGTGGGAATGACCGCCGACGATCAAGTCGATGCCCGGAACTTCCCCTGCAATCCGCTGGTCCGTATCCAAGCCGACATGGGTCAAAGCGACCACCAAGTCCACCTGGTCAACCAAGGCCGCGACCTGCTCTCGGGCTACTTCGACCACATCGCGCACGACCATATGGTCCGTCGCATCCGTTCCAGTAAGCCGCGCGAGGCTGTCTGTGGTCAGACCAAAAATGCCTACCCTGACCCCCGCGCGCTGGATGATGATGTGATCTTTCAGGCCGTCGATGGCCGGCTGACCTGAGCCATTCACATGGTCGAGATTTGCAGACAATACCGGCACCTTGCTCGCGCCAACCAGCGCCGAGATGTGGTCAAAGCCAATGTCAAACTCATGATTGCCCAGCACCCAAGCATCCATGCCAGCGTCGCTGGTAAAGTCCATCATTGCACCACCGCGGACGCCGTTCACTTCAAACTCCATCAATGGAGTACCGGTCATCATGTCGCCACCGTCGAGGTACAGCACGTGATCGTCTCCCTTCTCCTTGTGGAGCTGGGAGACCAAGCCGGAAATTTCACCAAATCCACCAATCGCCGGCTCACCCGGCAGCCACTCTGCCCGATTGGGCTCGAAGTGGGCGTGAATGTCATTGGTATGAGCGATGACCAGGTGCCCCGGCACCGAATCCATCGGGCCCGAAGGCAACACAGGATGAGGCTGACAGCCGAACATCGACAGGAGCCAGATCATCACAGTGACTCAAGCTGACGGACAATCTCGTCCGCTTCGTCAGCGCCAACAATGCCGTCCACACGGTACACAATTTCACCCTCTCCATTCACTACCCAAGTCTGAGGTACGGACTTGTTATCCAGGGAAAATTCATCGAAAAAGGCCTCTGGCGTGGCATCGACCACCCAGTGACTCCAACTCAACCCGGACTCGACGCTGCACTTCTTTACGTCGGCGAGCGCAGTGGCAGCATCCATCCCCTCAAAGACATCCCAGCTCACGCCCACCAAAGGCACGGTGATTCGCTCAGCCAGGCTTCGAACCATGTCTTTTTCGGCCAAGCAGGATTCGCACCACGTCGCCCAGTGGTTCAACACCATCGGTCCCGACTGAAGCCCCGTCTTGATTTCCGCAGGAGATCGCAACATGGACTTCGGATGCGCGTCCTCATCGCCCTCATCGTCCTCATCGGCCTCGCCGGTAGAGTCTTCTGCCTCGGTGGCCTCTGAAGCACCCGACCAAGCGCCAGGCGCGAGCGGCGGTTCAATCGCTCGCTCGCCGTAGCGTTCAAACAATTCATTGCGCGAGACCCAGGCGGACAACTGCCGCACCACTTGTTTGCCTATGTTCCGAAACACACCAACTCCTTAACTCCGACACTGGCTTAGCCTGCCGACCGCAACTCGTCTGGGACGACTGAGCGACAAAGACACATTCACCGGATTAACATGGGTCCATGCGCTTCTTAGTATTTCTTGTTCTCGCCATTGGCTGCAGTCAAAAACTGACGGCCACCACTGCCTCTTGCTCTGATGATCTCGAGTGTTTGGCCCCCGACGGTTTGTCGGACTGTGAAGACTGCGAGCCTGTCTGCCAGGAAGACCACATGCCGACGGAGGACAGACGACACTTAGATGACCCCATTGACTACGCAGTGAAGCCACCGGCGGGTGGGCCTCACAATCCCTGCTGGAACGACTGGGGAGTCTTTGATGTGGAGGTTGAAGACGACAGGTGGGTCCACAACGAGGAACATGGTGGTGTGGTCTTTTTGTACAACTGCCCAGACGGCTGTGAAGGTGAGGTCCAGGCCTTGATTCGCGCAGTGGGTGACAAAGACCGAGTCATCGTGAGCCCCTACTCGGACATGCGCTGGCGATTTGCTGCATCTGCTTGGGAGCATCGAATCTTGATGAACTGCCTTGATATCGACCAAATGGTCGCGTTCTACAGCGCGCACTTCGCCAAAGGACCTGAAGACGTAGACGCCATGTCACCCAGCGGTTGCATGGAGGACGAGGAGTCAGACAGTGAGGAGTTAGACAGTGGGGAATCCGAATCGGACTCAGGTACTGCCACGTCACTCTGAGGACGACTTCTTCGCCTCTCCCCACACGCTCCACGTATCTTCCACATAGCGATAGACTTTCGCGGAGATCGGGTGAGTGGCGGCCTCGACCATTTGTTTGATGCCCACCGAGAGCACCTGATCCAACGACGGGTTGCCAGGCACCCAAGCAATGACCACACCGGGCACCGGCCAAGCAACCACCAAGCCCGATGACGTCAGCCCCTTCAGCACCTCTGGGTGAACAAAGATCAAACCCTCACGGCCATCGTCCATCTCACGGGACCAGTACGACCCCATGTTCTTTACTTCCTTCTTTATGAAGCCCATCCCATCCTGTTTGAGTATCTCCGTGGGGCGAACCACATCCTCATCGGCCATAGTCGCATAGCGCCAGCCATTCTCCTGAATGACCGAAGCACAGACCTGTATGCCCTCGACTCCAGCCTTACAAAGCAACTCAGCCTCCGGTCCACTCACCCCTTTTTCCTGGGCATGAAGCCGATATTGAGCCGCCACATCATCGGGCTCGATGACTGCACCTACGGCAGGGACTCCCCACGCTTGCCCTACTGCGAGCAACAACCCGATCACTCAGAAATCGCCGACTCGTCGACCATGGGGCCCATACGACTTCGCAAACCCTCGAGGTTCGTGTCCTGCTGCTCCATCAAGTCCGACAACTGTTGGTTCATCTTTCGCTGGCGAACACACAATGACTTGGCCATGGCATGCACCAACTTATAGGCAGCGACGCTGTGGTCCTCGAGCAACATCTGAAACAATTCTCGAGGGAATCGCAGGGCCGTGACGTCCTCTGTGGCAAAAATGCTGGCTGAACGGGGAGACTCGTCCAAGATGGACATTTCTCCAAAACATGAATGCGGACCCAGTCGCGCAACCTCTCGAGCCGGCACAAACAGGTCCCGTTTCTCTACCCTCGCAGCACCGGCATAAATCACGTACCAAGCATTCCCTTCGTCGCCTTCCTTGAAAATCACCTGTTCCGGTCTGAACCGCTGCAGCTGCATGATTTGAACGATGTCGCCCAATTCTCCCGGCTCGAGATGGCAGAAAAGGTCGGTTTCCAGGAGAAAGTCAATCACCTGTTCCAATGTTAAGCTAAGCTCCATGGCTGCCTCTTTGTATACGAGCAAGTTTTACCATAGACCGGGCCATTTTCGGGAGACTGATTCAAACAGAAGCCCACACTGATTCAAACAGGAAGCCCACAAGGTGAAGTTTGAACAAGACACTGAACAGCGATACGACGCCATAAGAGGTGAGCAAATGGGATTACGAGACAAGCTCCTTCAGCGAGTAAAAA
>CAWVVG010000360.1:0-4128 GCA_963932775.1 uncultured bacterium | reverse complement strand
TACCAGGTGCCAAGCTCGTGCTTGCAGTCATCCTCAAGCATGGCATCGATGCAGGTGTCTTCCACACAGCACGCCCCTTCCAGGTCTGGATCGGGGTCCGGATCTGTGGTCGAACCCATCGATGAGTCCTCGACCTCGCACTCGACGAAATCCGCGGAACAATCCACGCCATCTCCGTAGTAGTAGCCGCCGTCACCGACACATACGTCTTCGGCGGTGTAAATACAGAATTCTTCGTCTGGATTGCAACAGGCTCCGTCGGCCAAGGCTGCTGGGCTGAACAAGGCAGAGAAAAGAAAAAGTGCTGTATTGAACATGATGTACTCCTCTGGTGCCGAATGAGCCGGCGTTGATTGTTGGGTTCACACACAACTCAAGGGCGGTTCAAAACCAAAGTTTCACTCTCCACATCAAGGCGGTATAGTCGACCCGTGCCCACTGACCTCAAACCCGGCGACATCGTCGAACGCTACCGCGTTGAGTCCATCTTGGGAGAAGGTGGAACCGCCCGGGTATACCGAGTCCGACACACGACTCTAGAGACGGTCCACGCACTCAAGGTCCTCACCCTCGACCACCCAAAAATACGGGAACGGTTGATAGCGGAAGGCAAGGCTCAGGCAAAATTGGTCCACCCGAACATTGTGCCCGTGCGAGATGTGCTGGACACCGGAGGCGCTCCCGCTCTCTTGATGGACTTTGTTCCTGGGCCATCAATGCTCGCAATGCTGGATGAAGGATTGCCACCACCCAAAGAGGTGATTCGGCTGTTTAGGGCCATTGTGGACGGAGTGGGTTTTGCACACAGCCGAGGCTTGATTCATCGGGACCTCAAGCCCGCAAATATCTTGCTCGACCAATCTTCCGAACCCCATACGCCCAAGGTCACAGACTTTGGGCTGGTCCGCCTCCTCCACCTTCCAGAAGGAGCCATCCGCCAAACAGCCATGGGGACAATGATGGGCACCTTGGGCTACATGGCACCCGAACAATTCGAAGACGCACATGCTGCCGACGAGCGAACGGACATCTTCGCTCTGGGCGCGGTTCTTTATGCCATGCTCACCGGCCGACCACCATTTGAAGGCACCGACCGATTGAGCGTCATGACGGCGACGGCAACTGGGCGATATCAACCCATAAGCGAAGTGCTGGGCCATGACCCAGAGCCCTGCCTGAACGAAGTCATCGTTCGATGTCTGCAGCCACGGCCCGAACAACGGCCCCAAACAACGCTTGAGATTCTAGAGATCTTGGATTCAGGCCCCTCGGCCCCAGCGACCAAGGACGCCCAGGTCCAGACCAAGCCAATACAGCAGCCCAACGGGCCCCAGGTGAAGTCAACTTTTATTGTTCAGCCACCACCCTCTCCTGCAGACCCCCAGCTCCTCAGCACGGTGGTCACAGCGCTGGTTGTAGACCACACAGGACAAGGGCATGCGGGACAATTGAGCGTCGTTATCGATCCGGATGGGGTCGGCGTTCAGCACCCACCCAATGTGGCCCGAGATGCCGAAATCGCAGCACAGCTGGCCGTAGCGGTGGCCCTCGGCGCGGGTGCAGACACGGTCGGAGTCCGGTGGACCCTTCGTGGCATGAAGGGTGACCTGGGTGGCACCTCCCTTGGGCTGCCTTTGGCGGTAGCCCTCCACTGCGCGTGGAATGGAAATGCCCTGGGCGAAGGGTGTGCGTTCACCGGAGGAGTGGACCTCGACGGCCGAATTGCACCCGTTTCCGGTGTGCCAGCCAAGCTCCGAGCGGCCTCCGAATTCGGGTGTAAAACAGTCTATGTACCCGCCGATGGGCTCGGACAAATGGATGCCATAGCTGGCATGGACGTCCATCCCGTGCGTTCGTTTCCATCACTCATGGTTCGCCTGTTTCCTCCAGACAGTGCCACGAAAAAGATGCGCTTCACCGCCCGGTGGCTGGCACTTCTTCTGCCGGCAATGATGGCCATCACGGGCCTCACCTCCAGGATCGAACCCTTGGTGCATGACCCCTTGTTGCGGTGGATTCACGGCCCTCTGATGGCGGACAATACAGCCATCCTTGCTTTCGAGCCTCAACGCGATGCGCGCGCGCTTCGAGCCCTTCACCCCTCAGTCATCGACGGCTTGGTGGATGCGGGTGCCAAGGCCATTTTCTTCGATGTACTTCTCCTTGCCGCCACAGAACACGACCGGGCCATTGCGGATGCAATCAAACGAGCAAAGACCCGCGGAGTGAGGGTCATTCTCCCGTTGATGAATGAAAATGACCTCGTTGAGTTCCCCGAATCTGCAGTCCTCCGAGATGGCGCATGGTTCGGTGCAGTGCTGGCTCAAGCCGACACCACATTCTGGCACGTTCGACGGGCCCCAGTCCGGGTGCGCACCTTGGGCGACGGCGACCACTGGCATGCAGCCGTTCAGACTGTGAGAGCACACCTCAACGTGACCGATGAGCCAAGGGTTGAGGATGACATTTTGGTGATCGGGCCAAACCGAAATCCAGTGTGGTCCGACCTCGCTTACTTACACCCAACAAACCCTTCCCCCGTCATGCGGTACGACGACCCAAACACCTGGAGCATGGCTAAAGGACGCTCAATTCTCATCGGTGAAATGGGGGGTGCAGACGACGTTCACCGGACGGCTAAGGGGGCGGTGTATGGCGTGGAAATTGAGGCCGCACTGGTAGAAACCCTCTTGCAGCAGAGGGCTCCCCGACTGGCTTCTCCTGAAATGAACGCCTTGTTCGCTCTACTCTTGGGTCTATACATGGCCACCCTGACAATCATTCTCCCTGTGAAGCGACGCTGGGCAACCCTCAGCGCACCCATTATCGGCATCACCATCGGTGCATCCTTCATCGTAGCGGGCATGTTGGTCGCTTTTATTCCGATGCTGCTTTCTGTTGGAATTGGAGCGTGGGTCGGAAGATCCAGAAAGACAGAAACAAAGTAAAATGAGTACCCTTGATTTGAGAGCAATGAAGAACGCCCTTCACATCACCCGCACCTTGTTGTTCCTCAGCGCATGGTTAGCGATCTCGTTGCCCGCCACTGCGTGGGCGCTGTCCTATGCCCAAGTGCAGAAGATCTCAGAGCCCGATGCACGAGGACGCTGGCATCCTGTCAAAGAGTCGGCAGCAGCGGTTCGACTCGAGGGGGAGACCCGCACTCCGCTGGTGGTGGGAATGGCGCTCAGTCTCGGTGATCACATCGTGACCGACAATGCCCGTGTCACCATCGGTATCGGGCCCGAAAACCGGGTAGGAAGCGGTCGCCAAGAGACCATGACCCTATCGTCAGGTGGAGACATTACCCTCCAAGAACGCTCGGTCATCCAACAGCTTGGCGAGGTCTACTACCAAGTGCGCGACATTTTCACGGTCCAATATGGAACGGTTCAGACTGCAGTTGAGGGCACAGAATTTCGAATCTCAGGAACCGAAGGGCCGGTTCAAGTGGCGGTTACCGAAGGGGCTGTTCGGGTCACGAATGGGGGAAGCTCGGTACGGGTTACACGCGGTCAACAAGTGAGCGTAAGCCCAGAGGCCACACCCCCAACGCCCACAAAACTGTCCGGCGCTGCATTGCGGTCGGTACAGAGCAGCGCATGGACTCTGGGACGGCCTCGGCTTAAATTGGGGCTAATCGCCAGCGGTGGACTGATCGGGTCAGAGGTCGGGGGAGAGTCCCACACCTTTGTGACGGTACAAGTGTTGCCCCATGTAAATCTTATTGGAAACCTTGGACTTGGCTTCGCATCCAATTCATCTCTGAATTCATCCGGGCTGGGCCTCGAGTTCGACATCGGTGGATGGAGCCTGGGTGGCAGCCTTCAGACCACGATGGAACGGTACACCAAGGACTGTGGTGCCCAGTACAGAGCACTCCACATCGGTGGTACCGCTCACGGCAGATTCACCATGAACATCACCCGCAGGTTCTTCCTCGCTGCCAACGCTCAAGTTGGAGCGAATGGCAGCGGATACACCGCTGCAGGCGGACTGGGCGGAGGAGTCTCGCTATGAGATACCTCCTTCTTCCATGGCTATCGATTTCCGGCTGCACCTGGGTGCTCATCGATGAAGACTGTGACACCGCCACTGTGCCCATTGTGCCCATAGACACCGGAGACA
>CAWVVG010000359.1:0-4131 GCA_963932775.1 uncultured bacterium | reverse complement strand
GAGACGGATCAAGAAGATGTGGCACGCATTGTGTCCCGATACGACATGCTCGCGGTGCCTGTGGTCGATGAAGGGCGCCGACTGCTCGGTATCGTCACCATCGACGACGTTGTGGATGTCATCCAGGACGAAGCCATGGAAGACATGCTCCTCATGGCCGGTATGCACGAGGAAGTTGACCCCACTGGGGGCCGTGTCTTTCGGGCTGCACGCCAGCGGGCAACTTGGCTGTTCCTCACCCTACTCGGCGGTATCGCCATGGCTGAAGTCATCGGAACCTTTGAGGAACCGATGCAGCAGCTCCCGGTCTTGGCCGGATTCATTCCCGTAATGATGGGTATGGGCGGAAACGTGGGCGTTCAAGCCGCAACCATCGCGGTGCAGAACATCGCAACCGGGCACGCCAATGTGTCGGGACCCCTAAAGATGGCATCCCACGAGATGCGAGTCGGACTGGTCATGGGCATTGGTTTCGCCTTGGTGCTCGGCGCGTACACCTGGTACACCGGCGGGCCGGCGCTGGCTCAAGCCGTCTCCACCTCTATTGTGATGACCGTCACAGTCGCGGCAAGCTTCGGAATGATGGTGCCGTTCACCTTCCACCGCCTCGGCGTAGATCCCGCGATCGCCACCGGTCCGTTTGTCACCACCGGAATCGATGTGGTCGCCATCTTGATCTATTTTGCGACCTGCAAAGCCATGCTGGGACTGTGAGCCGCGGACTTCCAGTAAACCGAGTGGCCCTTGTGGTTGGAATCCAAAATTACAAGGAAGCCGACCGGATTGTCCGCCTCCTGATTCCCGAGAATGGACGAATCTCGGCCCTAGCCCGCTCAGCACGCAGCTCTACCAAGAGATTTGGTGGAGCCCTGGACATCGGGAATCGCATTGAAGTGAGCCTTCGGCCACCTCGTTCGGCTGACGGGTGGTGGTTCATTGACAGTGCAACCCTGCAGGATGGGCGTCCCCATATAAGATCAGACCTCGAGCGACTCGCGCTGCTCGCATACTGCATCGATGTCTGCGGCCAACTCGCCAGAGAAGACCATCCAGAACCAAAGCTGTTCGGTCTGCTGGACATGGCCATCAGCCTGCTCGATGCCATGTCCGCCCCCCCGAGCCCCTTGTTTCGACTCGGCCTCGAAGCCAAGGCACTCACATTTGCTGGCGTCGGACCCCAGCTGATGGCCTGCGTCAATTGCGGCGAGGCCCTCGATGGCCGGCTGGTCCTGTCTCCAGCAGGAGCCCACCATGCCCAGTGCTCGGACTCCACAGTCGAAGTGAACATAGCCTGGCTGAACACCGTGGAACACGCGCGGCGTACGCCCCTCAGAGACAGCATCGACACCGGCGTTCCCCCTGGACCGGCTTGGGCATTGGCCGAAGCGATCGAGGCTCATCTGGGTCGAGGCTTGCGAAGCCGCTCCGTCTTGGCCACACTGACCTCATGAACCCGCGCGGTTAGGGAACGCTCCATGATGCTCACTTACCTCTTGCTCACAGCCTGCTCCCCAGAACAAACCCAGCCCCCTAAGGACTGGATCTGGGAGGGCTGGGTCTACGGTGACATCCCAACGGAAGAAACCCCTGGCCTCCTGGAGGGAGCGGTTGAGGTGCGGAACTTGGACGGCACATTCTTGGCCGAAGGATACCAGTCCGACCCCGACCAACAGGCCCGGTGGACCGTCGACCTGAGCGAAGAAGCCGAAGGCGAGATTGAGATGCGAATCTCCGGGCCCGAGCACACGACGACAGTATGGCGAACCCAAGCACCCACAGCCCAAGCTTACTGGTACGCAGGCTCCTTATTTGCCGCCAAAGCCCTCACATTGGGCACCTTCTGGCAGGGCCTCTCAGAGCTCGAAGGTGAAGCGCTGGGCTTGTCTCAGGGCGCACACCTGTACGGCGAACCACTGCCACTGAACGACGCCGACACCCTGGCCTGGACCGGCGCCACCATCACGGTGTACGACGGGGCCGGCCAGCTGCACCCCGCCATCACCTTGGCCACCGATGAGGCGGGCGAGTTGGTACCTTCCGACACCGTCGACGGCCCCATCACCGCCTTCGCTGCCACAGACCTGGCGCCGGGCCCAGTCCGCTTGGTTGTCGATTCTTCCGATGGGCGCAGCGTGGTGATGGATTACAACGCAGAGGCTGGCGATCTGCTCAGTGCTTTCGCCTTCACCCTTTCGGAGTGACCATGATCATCTTGTTGTTGGCTGGCTGCTTGCCAGTGCCCGGCGAAGTTCAACTCTCAGGCCAGATCTTGACTGCTCAAGACTCTGGGTTTGGGGCTCCCGAGATTGCAGTGGCAGCGCACGACGCTGAACTCCAGCCCTACAGTGACACCCTTACCGACGAGGACGGACTGTTCTCCATGCCGGTTCAGAGCAATCGCGTGTGGCACTTGGTCTTCACCGGAGACGGAGTGGTCCCCACGGCATTCTCTGGCGTGATCGGACAGAGCGACCTGGCCATCCCTGAAGATGCCCTCTACGTTCGAAGTGAGACCGAGGTGGCAGCCCTCCGAATCCTCCACAGCCTGTGCCCTACCGCACAGGACGAGGGCGGTATGGTCGAAGGCGTCGTTCGCTTCCGACTTCAAAACTCCCAAGATGAGAACTACCTCATCGCGGAAGAGTCCTACGTGGAAGTCTACGATGCCGACGGAGGCCAGTACGACGTCTGCTACTTAGACAATGACGGGGAATCGCTCGAGAAGGGCTCCGCTGTGGGCTCCACCGGTCGCTTCGTGGCCTTCGGTCTGCCTGCAGGCCCCACCACCGTGACCTTCAAGCAAGTGGTAAGCCAACAAACCATCGAGAATTACGGCTTTGTGATGATGCCCGAGAATGGCATCGCGCCCTTCCACCCCGCATTCATCGACTTGGCCGGATGAGCGTCGCTTTCGCACAGTTCGATGAGCCTCTCGCCTGGCTTATCCGCGGCCTCATAGAGTATGGATGGGTCGACGTGTCGCGGGGATCTGCAATCCCTCCAGGCACCGTTGGCGGCTTTGACCTGAGCTTCATTCCAACTAGCCAGGCACGCTCGGGACTGCTCTTGCGGGTACCGGCCACCGCCGGTGGGCAACGTCACAGCGAAGACGACACCTACATCTTCGAGGTCCAGCTCACCTCACTGAATTCAGGAAGCGGCTTCACTGTCCGCTGTGCCGACTGCAACTACCTTCAAGAGTTCGGTTTCGACCCCGGTAATCCCGGCTGGGCGGCCGGATACATCCACCAGGGCCTGTCCGAGTACGTTCCGGAGTACGTTCGGTGGCGCATGGGCGGTGGCGAGCTCACCTGGGCACAACGCCAAGGTGTGCCTGAGGTGGACAGCGAGCCTTGCACAGCGAGCCTCGCCACCTGGATCGGCCAACAGCTCAGCCAACGCCAGACCTTTGACACGAATCTCTGGGGTGCCGGAAAAGTGGCCACTGGGCCTCTAATCGGCGACCCGAACACCCCACTCTCGCCCATCGCTACGGTGGGGAACCACGCCGGAGCATCCGGAAGAGGTCAGAGCCCTGCCGATGCGGTTCGAGCCACACTCAATGGACCGGCAAATGCGCTGATGGCAGCCATCGGTATCGGCGGTATCGGCGCAGCTCTTGCACTCCTCAACATCTTGGTGACCATCGCCTTGTTTGGTGTGGATAGAATGTTTGCCGTCATCACCAGCATGGGGTTTGCCGCCATCGCTAGCGTGGGTGCAGTCGGTGCTTGGTTCGGTGTGAAGCAGTACAAGCAGATGCGGGGCAACGCTCTTCCATGGGTGGCCATCATCTACCCATCCATTTTGCCCATTTGCTGCTTCGCTGGGCTTCCGTTGTCCATCTGGGCAGCCATTCGATGGCAAGCACCCGCCGTCAAAGCGATTCGCGCAACCCGCCAATAATTCTGCACAAGCATCGTGTTTAGATGTATTCTCCGCCCACAGACTAGGAGTTTTATATGCGACGTTTTCGGAATCAAATCTTGGGTGCGATGGGCTTTGCACCCGCGGCAACCATCGCCATCGCTCTTGCAACGACCGCATGTGTGTCGGACAAGAACCAAGGGCTCGATACCAGCACGGAAGCAGATGCAGATGCCGACGCAGATGCAGATGCAGATGCCGATG
>CAWVVG010000358.1:0-4152 GCA_963932775.1 uncultured bacterium | reverse complement strand
GCATCTTCGTCACCAGCGCCGGTTGTACCGGTATCTATCGTTGCCAAACCATTGTCCGGGTCCTTCGGTAAGGTGTTGTCGCAGGCGACAGCAAAAATCAAAAGACAGAGGATAATCGTTCGCATGGAAGCTCCGTATGAGGGCCCACCATATCTGGGAATTACTATGGGTGCTGCCATCTCTGGCCTCCCGTGGCACAATGCGGTCAATGTCTTTCTCTCGCCTTGCATTCAGACTGATCGCCCCCATCTGTGTTGGTGCTGCCTGCCAGCCTGGGAAGACGCCATGTTCGAGTGGTTTTGACCTCGACGCTGCCGGGCGATGTCAACCCACGGAGATGGTCAAAGATACAGGCGAAGCCCAGCCAGAGGACACTGGACCGCCGCCAATCGACACCGATTTTGAATTCGGTCCTGTGATGGCCTGTACAGACCCAGCGGAGACCGTTTCATATGTGGAAGTGGGGCTCGAGTTCGGCCTGCAAGAACCGAGCGTATGGATGGGTGAGCACACTGAAAACGGCTCTGTCGCTGTGGCCGACTTCGATGGGGACGGTGATCTGGACATTGTGCTGGGCTTCGATGGAGAGCAACCCATCTTGTACGACCGGGATGGGGATCGCTTTGTGGGCTCATTCCTGCCCATCGAGGATCGGTTCACCCAAATGGGGATGGCCGACCTGGACAATGACGGGCGCCTGGACTTGACCTTTGGTGGCATCGTGAACCAGCAGGTGTTGCTCAATCGTGAAGGCGGGTGGGAGCCCGTCGACTTTCCTCCGGTTCAGTTTGAGGGTGGGTCGTCAGTGGGGCACGTCAAGTCGATTCACCCCATGGACATCGATCGAGACGGCATCCAGGATGCGTACGTGCTGGTGTCCGCCATCGATGCCACTGGCTTGGCTGCGATGGATTTCATTGCTTGGGGAGTGGGCGATGGAACCTTCGTGGCCGATACCTCAGTGGTGCCAACGGATTGGGGCTATCAGAAGGGCTTCGACGTGCAGTGGTTTGACTGGGATGAGGATGGCTGGCAGGACATCTACGTCGTGAACGAGCGGACCGTTTCGCCGGATGGGTCCTCCGATCGGCCAGTGGGGAATTTTCTCTTGGCAAACCGTGAGGGCAATCTGGAGCTGGCGAACGACGACTGCATGTGCCACATCGAGCACGATGGTATGGGCGCGGGTCTCGGCGACTTTAATCGGGATGGCCGGGCCGATCTCATGCTCTCCGCCACAGGAAAGAACGTCTTGCTTCAGCAGTTGGAAGACCGCACCTTTGTGGACGTGGGGCAGGCCACCGGTGCTGACACCCTGGATGGCACCAACGAGTCCATGGCATGGTCGGCCATCATGGTTGATTTCGACAACGACGGAATGATGGACATCGCGGAGGCCGAGGGAGACCTCTGGCACGCTCATACGGACTCGCCCAACATCATGGACATGGCCTTCAATATGATTCGTCAGGTAGCGCCGAGCGAATTTGAGCTGGCGAATGAGTTTGGTTTTGGGCAGATGGGTTCTTGGCGCTCGATTGTGGCGGCAGATCACAATGGAGATGGGGTGCTGGACTTCATCGTGAGCGATGTCGAGCATCGGCCCATTTTTTTACTCAGCGAGGGGTGCACATCAAACGCTTGGTTCCAAGTGGCGGCCCCACATGGAAGCCAGATTCAAGTGGACGCAGGGGAATCGACGTGGACTGGCTTCGCAAATACCGCCTCCAGCTTTGGGGGAGTGGTGGAGCCCGTCGCACACTTTGGTTTGGGAGCGATATCGACGGTGGATAGAGTCCAGGTCTGGGCGCCGAATGGCTCGATATTGGAACTGAATGGCCCCATTGAGGCCCGACGGCGAATTACCCTGAAGTAGTCGCCATTTTCGTAAAAGTGTTGATTCAAACTGCACAGTCTTGATTGTTTTAGGTGTTTTTTGTGGTGACACTCTCGTGGCGGCGGGTGCTGTGCGTTGCACATACATGGCGAGTGCCATAAATGCGCACGCGATTAGAACACTTTTCCCACCATTTGAGGGATCCCATGACTGCTCCACTGCACTTGCTTCGAAACATCGGAATCAGCGCTCACATTGATTCTGGTAAGACCACTCTGACCGAGCGGATTCTGTTCTACACGGAACGAATCCACGCCATCCATGACGTTCGCGGCAAGGACGGTGTCGGGGCCAAGATGGATTCCATGGAGCTCGAGCGCGAGCGAGGGATCACCATCCAGTCGGCAGCGACTCACTGTGAATGGAAAGGCCACCACATCAACATCATTGATACTCCCGGACACGTGGACTTCACTGTTGAGGTCGAGCGGGCCCTCCGGGTTCTCGATGGTGCCGTCTTGGTTCTCTGTTCTGTGTCTGGCGTTCAGTCGCAGTCCATCACAGTGGACCGGCAGATGAAGCGCTACAACGTTCCCCGCATCGCATTCGTAAACAAGTGTGATCGCCAAGGCGCCAACCCTTTCCGCGTGTGCGACCAGCTCCGCGAAAAGCTGGGCCACAACTCGGTGATGCTACAGGTCCCCATTGGCCTCGAAGAAATGCACGTGGGCGCTGTTGACCTTGTCAGCATGAAGGCCATGTACTTCGAGGGTGAAAATGGCAACGACATCCGGATCGAGGAAATTCCTGAAGAGCTTCAGGCGGAGTGTGATGCTCGTCGTGAGATTCTCCTCGACGCCGTCAGCATGTTTGATGATGACTTGACGGAAGCGATGATGGAGGAAGCGGTCACTCCGGAGATTCTCCACAAAGCCATTCGCGTGGCGACCATTGCCCGGGAGATCACGCCAGTACTGTGCGGCTCGGCTTACAAGAACAAGGGTGTCCAAGCCCTCTTGGACTGTGTCAACATGTGGCTTCCCGCTCCGACGGACGTGACCAACGAGGCCATTGATATGGCTCAGTCAACCGAAGGCGAAGATGTCATGGTTGAGGTTCCGTCGGACCCTGAGTTGCCTCTTGTGGCCCTCGCATTCAAGCTTGAGGATGGCCGCTACGGTCAGCTCACCTATCTTCGCGTATACCAGGGCGTCATGCGAAAGGGTGACTTCATGCACAATCTTCGTGACCGCAAGAAGGTGAAGATTGGTCGCTTGGTTCGGATGCACTCGGATGAGATGGCAGACATTGACGAGGCTTCGGCCGGCGACATCGTCGCAACCTTCGGCGTGGACTGCTACTCTGGCGACACGTTCACCGACGGCAAGATCGAGCTCGCAATGAGCAGCATGTTCGTTCCGAACCCCGTTATCTCTTTGACCATCACCCCCAAGGACACCAAGGCGCAGGTCAACATGTCCAAGGCACTTCAGCGGTTCACCAAGGAAGATCCTACCTTCCGGGTGTCCACAGATCCCGAGACCAAAGAGACCATCATCGCGGGTATGGGAGAGCTTCAGCTCGAGGTATACGTTGAGCGAATGAAGCGAGAGTACGGTGCTGAGGTTGTGACCTCACCACCCCGCGTTGCCTACCGCGAGGCCATCACCAGGCGAGCCGACTTCGACTACACCCACAAGAAGCAAACGGGTGGTTCGGGTCAGTTCGGTCGGGTCGTCGGATACGTCGAGCCCCACGAGGAACTCGATTACGAATTCGTCGACAAGATCAAGGGCGGAGTCATCCCCCGCGAATTCATTCCCGCCTGCAACAAGGGCTTCAAGTCCATGCTGACCAAGGGCCGGCTCATCGAGGCACCCGTGACCAACATTCGGGTTGTGCTCAGCGATGGTAACTACCACAACGTTGATTCCTCCGATGTAGCCTTCCAAGAGGCGGCACGGGGCGCATGGCGGCAGGCATACGAGCGGGCCAAGCCCATCATTCTCGAGCCGGTCATGAAGGTTCAGATCGAAGGCCCAATCGAGTTCCACGGCGGAATGGTTGCCACCATGATGCAGCGCCGCGGTGTGGTCTCCGGCGTGCAAGAGGAAGCCAACTACTGCCAGATCGATGCCGAGGTACCACTGAGCGAGATGTTCGGATACGCGACCATCATTCGGTCGGCGACCCAAGGAAAGGCGGAGTTCACCATGGAGTTCGCCCGCTACTCACCGGTGCCAAACAGCGTCCAGGCCGATATTATCGAGGCGTGGCAGAAGGAAAAGGCCGCCAAGTAGTCACCTCGTAGGTGT
>CAWVVG010000357.1:0-4154 GCA_963932775.1 uncultured bacterium | reverse complement strand
CTGTCTACTGCACCCGCTGCACCAGACGGGGTGGCAGCGTTTGATTGGAATGCTTCGGAATGGGCGACGGGCGACCACTTGGTTGATCTTAGGGCGACGGACTCATGTGACCATGGCGCGGTAGACTCGGTCGGGTTTTGTCAGAACGAGGGCTACACTGAGGACAGCATCGATCTCGAGAGCTGGAACTTTGAGGGGTCGGCCCGTTGGGATGTCGACAACTCATGGGTGGAGCTCACCGCCCCCATCACCACTCAAGCCGGAACCGCATTTCAGACGACCTCCACGGTGTCTTCTGACGCGGTGAACATCGACTTTGAGTTCTACGTCTCGGGCGGATCGGGTGCCGATGGCATCTCCCTCACAGCGATCGATGCCGAACGGATGTCGAGTTTTGTTGGCGGCACTGGCGGTGGCATTGGGTACTACGGGCTGCCTGGGTGGTCCATTGAGGTCGACACTTGGTACAACTCTGAGCACAATGACCCCACAACCGGGGATCACGTGAGCGTCCACATCGACGGCGATGTCGACACTCCGCTCGCCTGGGCCGCGCTCCCCGAGATGGAGGATGGAGGATGGCACATGGGCTCTGTCGAGGTGGTGGGCTCCCACATGCGGGTCTGGGTGGATGGAACGCTGTACATCGATGAAAGCATCTCGGGCCTCTCAACCTTTGATGCCTATGTCGGCTTTACGGCCGCAACGGGTGGAAGCACCAACTACCATCTGATCGATGCCCTCGAAGTGGAAGGGTTTATCTGCGAATAGGGTGTAGGAACTGGAACCATTGACGTATCCAGGCGATTAGTCGGCTGTGGTGCTGCACACCCCGTGCAAGGAGTAGAGATGAGCGCCAAATGGGACCTTCGTTTTTTGGATCTTGCCTCTCACATTTCCAACTGGTCCAAGGACCCGTCTACCCAGGTTGGCTGCGTCATAGTGGGGGCAGATCGTGAGATTCGTTCCACTGGCTTCAACGGCTTTCCTCGGGGGATCGATGACGATGAAGGCCGACTGACGAACAGGGCAAAGAAGTACCCGCTCATCTGCCACGCAGAGGAAAATGCGATCATGCATGCGGCTCGGATTGGCATGCCACTGAAGGATTGTGTGGCCTACGTCACTTGGCCACCGTGCTGTCGATGCGCCCGCTCGTTGATTCAGGCGGGAGTGGCGGAGATCGTGTATCCGGACGGCTGTGAAATCCCCCAGCGATGGAAGGAAGACTTTGACATTTCCCATGGCATGCTCAGTGAGGCCGGGGTGAAGGTACGAAGCGCCTGACAACGACCGCCAACTGGATAGAGTACTGGTCCAGACCCAAGGGAGTCAGCCATGGACAAGACCGTTGCGAATGCTACTGAGGCCATCCACGACATCAGCGATGGTTCGACCTTGTTGGTGGGCGGGTTCGGCCTCTCGGGCAATCCAGAGAATCTCATTACTGCGCTGCATGCACGCGGAACCACCGGGATCACCTTGGTGAGCAACAATGCGGGCACAGATAACTGTGGGCTCGGCGTGCTGCTGAAAGCGCGGCAGGTCAGTACCATGGTGGGCTCCTACGTCGGCGAGAACAAAGAGTTCGAGCGTCAGTTTCTTTCCGGTGAGCTGGAAGTGGAGCTGTGTCCCCAAGGGACGCTTGCAGAGCGGATGAGGGCGGCGGGAGCAGGAATACCAGCATTCTATACGCCCACCGGAGTCGGTACCCTTCGTGCAGAAGGCAAAGAGACCCGTGAATTTGGCGGCCGGACCTACCTGCTGGAGGAGGCGCTCCACGGTGACTTCGCTTTCGTGAAGGCCTGGAAGGGAGACACCCACGGCAACCTGATCTTCAGAAAGACGGCACGGAACTTCAATCCCCTGGTGGCCAAGGCAGCGAAGGTCACCATCGCCGAAGTCGAGGAGCTGGTACCTGCGGGTACCCTGGAACCGGACGAGATCCACTTGCCGGGCATTTATGTTCAGCGGATCATTAAAGGAACGAACTACGAAAAATGGATTGAGCAGCGGACGACACGTCCACGGACGGAGGGCTGAGATGGGACTCACACGGGATCAAATTGCGGCTCGGGTCGCGAAAGAACTGGAAGACGGCAACTACGTCAACCTCGGTATTGGGCTGCCCACACTGGTGGCCAACCATGTGCCGGATGGCGTGGAGGTGGTTCTGCAGAGTGAGAATGGACTGCTGGGCATCGGCCCATTTCCCTACGAGGGAGAAGAAGATCCGGATCTCATTAATGCAGGCAAGCAGACCGTTACCACCATTCCTGGGTCGGTCTTCTTTGACTCATCGGAGAGCTTTGGGATGATTCGGGGCGGCCACATCGACCTGGCCATCTTGGGTGCAATGCAAGTGGCGGCCAATGGTGACATCGCCAACTGGATGATTCCTGGAAAGATGGTGAAGGGCATGGGCGGCGCCATGGACCTGGTCAGCGGTGCCAAGCGAGTGGTTGTGACGATGATTCAGTGCAGTCGCGATGGCCAGTCGAAGCTGGTCGATGCATGCAGTCTGCCGCTTACAGGCCTGGGCTGTGTCACGATGCTGGTTACCGATCTGGCGGTGATCGATGTCACTGCGGACGGGTTTGTTGTCCGTGAACTTGCTCCGGGAGTGAGCCCTGAGGATTTCACCGCAGCCTGTGCGGCCCGCCATCAATTCTCGGCGGACTTGAAGACCATCGACGTCGGCTAACCATCGCAGTCTACCGCTTCTTTGTGGGCTGGAACCAACCCCGGATCCCCAGGGTGGCCTGCATGTTTAGTTCGATGGCTGGTAGCACCCCCACGACGGGAACCAACTCGATGAAGACCTCCATGGGTTTATCGAAGCTTAAGCTCGCCACAAGGGGGATGCGTGCCCCGATGCCCGCATCGTCACCGAGGTCGACCGTAGCACCGATGCCGGTGAAGAACGTCAAAGCGAGCACGCTTTCCGGTGGCTGAATTTCTGCTACGGGGAACTGATTGTCCACGTGGACATGGAACTCCTGATCCTTGAAGTCCCACCCGACCAAGCTCGAAACTGTAAGAAGTGACTCGGTTCGCAGGGCGAAACTCAAGCCGGTGGTATCTCCCGCACCGAGTCCGACTCCGAGGCCGTACACACCATTCGATAACGGCGGTACCTTCTCGATTAAGTTGGGCAGCTCAGCACCTTGGCCTGCGGCGGGTGTGCTGAGCATTAGGAGTCCAAATAGTGGGGTGCGTGGGTTCATAGTGGGGTCACTCTAACCACAGTGGGCACCAAGCGAGCATGCGGTCCAGCCTCCACATTTGGAGCAGACCAGACTGTACCCGTGCTGGACGGTTTGGCTCCACCGAATAAGCAGTCAGACTGAGTCGCCGGTGGACGGTGAGATTGGAGTACACCTATGGGTCGTTTTTTCGAAGCGCGGAAGCACACCATCATGGCCCGAAACAAGGCTGTGTCTAAGTCCTTTACTCGGGTGATTCGAGAGATCATGACGGCGGTGAAGGCAGGCGGTGAGGATCCAGACCAGAACTCAGCCCTTCGCAGGGCGATTCAAAATGGTCGAGCGATTAGCATGCCCCGCGACACGCTCGAGAGTGCCATTAAGCGCGCCCTGGGAGCGGATTCTGACGACTGGGCCGAGGCCATCTATGAGGGCTATGCCCCCCACGGCGTCGCAGTCATGGTCGTATGTGCCACCAACAACCCCACCCGTACCGTCGCCAATATCCGCCATGCTTTCAGGAAGAATTCTGGCAATATGGGTGCAACGGGCTCGGTCGCCTTTCAGTTCAAGCGCATGGGCGTGTTTCGCATCAAGCCGGAAGACGTGGAGGATGCAGAGATGCTCGAGCTTGAGATGATCGACCATGGTCTCGAGGAGATGGGCGAGAGCACCGATGAAAGCGGGGAACCCATCTGGGTACTGCGGTGTGGTTTCGAGGAGTTTGGGACCCTGCAGGACGGTCTGGAAGGCGCTGGAATAAATGTGACATCTACCGCTTTAGAGCATGTGCCAGACAACTTCTTAGAGCTCGGCGATGCCGAAGCGGACGAGGTCATGAAATTGGTCGCGGCCCTCGAAGACGACGAAGACGTCAACCAGGTGTTTCACAACTGCAGCTGAGACCAATCAGGGCTGGGCGTAGTAGCCGCTGATGGTGTAGTGAAC
>CAWVVG010000356.1:0-4184 GCA_963932775.1 uncultured bacterium | reverse complement strand
CGGCGTCTGCATCGGCGTCTGCATCGGCGTCTGAATCGACGCCCATATTGTCATCATCCTTCGTGCCGCATCCGGCAATCAGGGTCATCACGAGTATTGATTGAAGTAGGGGTCGCATGGATTCTCTCAAGATCGTGATTGTAAAATATGTTTCTGAAGAACCCACCCTGCAGCACCCTTTTCATGATGGAGAGCTCAAGCCCGACTGCACGCAGTTGCCAGTTCGACCGAAGAAAGTAGTCCTACTCTAAGCTGCCGGAGAGAACCCAGTAGCCGGGAGGCTCATCGCCACCGTCCATGCCAGTCGAGATGTCTATAATGCTCATGCCTTCGATCTCAGGCAATGGAACGGTGCCCAGTGCTCCTGTGAGTTCGGGCAGGTAGGCTGCCATCAGGCCCACAAATAGAGTCTCGACGGCAGAGGGTGTCACTGTGAATTCTGGATTGATGTAGACCGAGTCTGCGTAGACCATCGGATCGGAGAGTTCCATCTCGATGCTCCAGCCATCCTCCTCCGCTCCGAGCGCCATCGGGGCGATGGCCGAGATGAACAGCTCCAGCACCAGGCTGTCGTCTGTGACCTCACCGTCGTGGATCTGAACCATCATGTCGCCCAAGTAGAGATCGTACTCATGGCCTTCAGACCAATCTGCCCTGGGTATGACTACCGGTGGGAGCATCGGAGTCGTGATCATATTGAGCGCATCCATGCCGGGCAGAATCAAGCCGATCAAACCCATGTCGATGTCGAGGTCTTCATCGGTAATTTGCTGATCGAGCAAGCCACCCTGCCAGAATGCGAACATCAGCTGGTTGAGCATGTCGCTGGACAGGCTGAACTGTGTACCGCTGCCCATCGAGCCGGTGGTGGGCATGGAATAGTCGAACTTGGGGAAGCCCTCGGGGAGGCCGTCCGTGTCGCTGAATACCTCGGCCACATCGACCTCGGTTCGCCCGATGAAGGTGATGCCAGCGTCATCGACATCGATGGATTGAATCCTGGATGAGAGGGTGTAGGTGTTGTCCGAGAGATCGAATTCTTGATCGAAGGCGAGTGCCCCCAGAGTCTCAGCCAGCAGGTCCGGAACCGAGTCCGAGATGACGCCAGATAGAGCATCGGTGAGTTGTTCTTCGATCAGTTCCGTCGGGTCGATACCGAGCAGAACCGCTGCATCCGAGAGTTCCTCATCAAGCTCTACGACCAGTTCTTCTGCGGGGGGAACGTCGATCGAGAACTCGGTGACGGCCATGTAGCCACCTTCCGTTACGGCGGGCACGAAGGAGATGTCCACATTTATGGCTGAGGCTGTCACTGTGCCCACCCCATCGACATAGCCCTCGGTGTGCAGTTCGAGAAGGATGTCCTCCATGCTCAACCTTGCGGTGATGACCCCTTCATCGGTTGGGTCGATGGCGAGTGACACGGACTCGTAGGTAAGTGAGTCGACATAGATCGTTAGGTCGTAGCAGACTTCCCACCACAAAATGGTGAAGCAGAATGTCTCGTCGTAAATGGGGCCGTCCAGCAGCGCATCGAGATCGACGGAGTCCATCAAGGTGGCCGCCATCGACTCGAGCTCGCCGAGGCCGCCTTCGCCTTCCCACATCCGGAATATCAGGCCGTCATACAAGGCAGCGCCTGGATCCCAGAAGGTGTCCGCCTGCAAGACTGCGCGAACATCTGTGCTCTGGTTGCCTACCCCCTCATCGTCGAGGTCGGTGTCCATGGCCACCGTTTCAATGATGCTCACGCCGAAGCCGAGCGCGAGATCATGTTCAAATGTTCCGTCCGCAGCGGGTTCAACCACGGCACCATTGATGGTCAGACTCTCCAGATCACTCCCTGCGTCGGCGACCGTACCCGAGACCACTGTCATGGTGTCGGTGGTCCAGGTCCCGCGTTCAGGGGTCACAATGTTGAGAACGGGTCCCGTCGAGTCGATGAACACGGTCTCCACGTCCATAAGGTCTGTGTCAGTCACGGTTGCCCAGCAGTTGAACAAGCCCTCCGCATCAAATTGAATCGTACCTTCTCCGACGGTAGCGCCCGCTTCATCCACTCCCACATCGGTGGCATCGTCGGTTTCATTTCCGTACTCGTCCGTCACAGTGATCGTGAATTCGGTCTCATCGCCAAGCTCCAGGGTGGTCTCGGCAAGTGCGAGGTCGATGGCTGCGGCTGGGCCAGCTTGCACGGTCCAGGTGGCTTCACCCTGCAGTTCACCAATTGTGGCGGTGATGGTGTGGTCGCCGGCCAGTGTGGAGGTGAGGTCGCTCTCATCGACGGTGACCGAGTCATCGACGGCAATCTCGGCGTCGTCGGTACTTGCGGCATTGCCGTAGCTATCCTCGGTACTGATTGTGTAGGTGACGACCTCGCCTGCCGCCACCACATCGGCGCTTAGTTCAACACTCATCACGGCAATCTCGCCAGGCTCGACAGAGAGGGACTGCTCCGCGGACTGATCGGTGCCATCTGCATCGGTGGCTGTGGCCGTCAGAGTATGTCCACCGGCTACCGTGGCAATGAATGCCGACCCATCTGTAGCAAGCGGGCTCTCGACGTCGCTGACCAGGGTGTAGGCCTCTACCGCTTCCTCGGCGCCGTCACCGTTGACCCAGGCCAAGGTGTACTCGATGGCATCTCCAGCAATGGCGTCATGGCTGCTCAGCGAGAGCTGTAGCGTCTGTTCGGCGCTGTTCACCTCGTCTACTGTGCCGTCGATCTCGACAGAGCCCTTGCTCTGGCAACCCAGGGTCAGAGCTACCCCAAAAACCATCCATATTGATCGCATCGGACACCCTCCCTTCCATGTATTTTACAGGATCGCTCAGGCTGCGGTCTCTGTAAAGGTGGCCAGCAAAATATGTAGGTACCCTCAGCTTGGGCCCAGGCGCGCGCGCTTCGAACCGAGCGCAATCCCCTCTTTGATGCGTGACTACCTAAAATACGCACCAGGCACTCGGTGTCTTGTGAGGCACTCCTGCTGACACAGGGGCCCCGCCTAAGGCCAGCCAGCTCAGTACTAAATGAAACCAAATAGGGTGATGCCTACCGTTTGGGTCCGACCAGTAAAATTCGCAACGGAACTGCCTGGTCCGGCTCTCCAATCCTATCCCCCATCAACAGGTCACCGAGACCACCCCAAGCTGGCCTGCGGTTATGCTTGCGCCAACCCACCCAATGGAGGAACATCATCATGTGGAAGACCATTCTCTCTCTCGCGGCGCTCGTCTTGTCGATCGGCGCCTCGGCCCACCTTATCGGAACCGCCAATGCCACCTTTGGCCCTTCGGTGAGCACTGGATACAATCCGATCCGGAGCTACGGTGGAGTCGTACCCGCCGAGGGCGTCATCACCACCGCACCGGCGGACCATGATCTGATCGTGACCGGCATCCTGACCGAGAATGGCTGTGCAGTTCAGGTTGGTGGTACCGAGATAGTGCCGGAGACCACCTACTTTTACCCGACTCAGCTCTACACCCGAGGCGGCTACGACATGCCCCAATCGGTCTTCACCACCGGTTCGGCGACCTTGCGCGTACCGGCGGGCCAGGCCTTCGTCCTGAACTGCATCGGCAGCCGATACTACGTTCAGGGCTACCTGGCTCACCCATGAGGGCGGGTGGCTGTCCCGCCTAGGTCACCCGGTCTGTCAGCCCATCAACCAGGGCCCCACTCGAAATACCCGGGTCCACCGTTAAACGAATTCCCTACAGGCGATGCTGGGGGCTGTTTTGTGGCATGCTCTCAGGGTCACAAACTCGGGAGACATCCATGCTTACTTCGCGCTTTCAGCTTGGGCTTATCGCCACCTTGGCCATAGCCCTTGGCTTTTCTCTCGCCTCATCTGAGGCCGTTGGGTATCCGGCAGGCTCTGCCATCTCGTTTCACGAAAACCCTGTGGTGTCCATCGGCGGCACCGCCTACTCCGGTGAGGCCGCCAAGATTCTGCTCACGGCTCCTGGGGATCAAGACCTGGTCATCACGGACTTGGTGCTGACCTCCACCAGCAGCCCGTCCTGCCAACGAACCCACAAGAGCGAGTTCAGCACCTCTGGGGGCGCTATTCTTGGGCAATTTGAGACGAACTCGGGCTACACGCAGACCTATGGGTCAGGCTGGGGCGCTTCCAATCCCGGGCGTGCTGTGGCCCACACATACAACTCTGGTTTGCGTG
>CAWVVG010000355.1:0-4199 GCA_963932775.1 uncultured bacterium | reverse complement strand
GTCCACCTCCACCGACTCCAGCGACACAATCCCAGTCGCTCCAGTTTTCTTGCACAGGGCAGCACTCGCCAACCCTCCCAGGGACTGCCCCACTGTCGCTCTACCTGCGGCGTACGCTGCCTGTGCCGCCTCGTTGGCCACGACCTCGAACCGGGGTCCTTCCGCCAAGGCATCCCGAAGGCCATACAACACCTGAAAGCTATGGGCGCTCGGGGCCCGGTCCACCAATGCCAGCCGCTGTACAGGGGCCGGCACGTTGATCTCAGCGGGCTCCATGACGTCCAAAGACACATGGGTGGCACAACCTATGAAAAATAATGGAATCAACAACCGCATCGAAATTCTCCTTAAAGCGCGAACCGTGTCAGACACCTGTGGGCAAGCCCACCCCTCTCATACGACCAAAACGAAACTTCATTCACAGTTTGTATTTAAGTCTGAAACTTACCTGGACACAGGCGCTTGGCGGCGGCCCAGGGGTCCGTTGCATCGCGAATCACCGGAAATGTAAACGGCATCAGCAGCTCTGTGACGAACTCCGGTGGGTTGGCCCCAGTCATTAGCTGCCGCAGCAACTTCTCGGCGAGGGGGTACCAGCGGGCCGCTTCTCCTTCCCAAGCGACCTCGGTCCGCTTGGTCTCCGTTTCCGCTCCTTCTCGAATGAAGTCCATCTCCTCGGAAAGAATTCTATCGAAGGTACTCATGGACACGCGACCATGGTGAACCTCCGCCCATACTTCCCATCGGCTCCGTTCGGTGGTCGCAAGGTCATCCATCACCCGCACAAAGACCGGCTTCGAACCCAGCTTGAGCTTTGCCGGTAGCGCCACGCAGCCGTTGCCACGCAGCCAGTCTGCCAGGTACTGAAGCGCCTGAAAGATGTTGTAGCGAACCTCCTCTGGGTCATCGTTTGCAATGACTGGGCTCACCCCGATTTCGCTGGCAAGGACGGCCCTAAGGTAGTGAGGGTCCGACACATCAAGCTTGCCCACGTCGGGGCCATCGATAAAAGCCAACAGGGCATCGTGCTCGGACTCCAAGGGAACCAAAGCCCGGACCAGGTCATGAACCACAGTCAGGTTTGGGTGAGCTTGTTGCTGACGCCAAGCCTCTACGATGGCAATACCGATGCGAACAAAGTCCGGGTGTGCAACCCAGAAGCCATCCAGCCCACGCTTTAGCTGGGTCACCACATCGCGGATGTACCCCACCATACAGGCCGCGAAGCTCTCGATGTCTCCCGACTGATACAGAATTCCGTACATGCCCCCAATCTTGAGTGCACCCGCTTCCTTGAGCTCCCGAACCAAGATGTCGTGGGACTCCCGGATATTCCGGATGACGATGTCTGGGTCAGACTTCACCGGAATGCGGTACTCCGAATCAAAGCGAAACAAGCGTGCGGTCGACGCCAGAAAATCATGCCACCCGAGAGATCCCCCCAAAAAATATGGGTACAAGGCCTCCCCCATCTCTTGGATTCGAAAGATGGCCCTCGGGTTCTCGAAGACCAAAATGACCCGCACCGTTCCCAGTGGGTAGTCGGGAAACCTGGCCTGAATCGCCCGCTCAGCAGCCCCGATCGCTCGGGCCAAATAAGCGGCCTCCTCGTCGTTCTCGAGCTTTGGAAAATACAGCACCCGCGCCTCAGGACGGGTCCGGTTCAACCAGATGTGTTGAACCAGTTCCACCAGGTGCAGAGGCAGCGGTTCTCCATCAAGCAGATGGTCGCCATCGGGCAACGCTATGCCTGGAAGTCGTTTCACGGGCAAGGCAAGACCATCCTCAGCCAGGCGATAAGACTTCCCATTTTCTGGATCATCAAAGGAAAGAGTGCCGTCAAAGCACCCTTTTAGGTTGCGCGATGCCAGCCGCAAGTCGTGAGCCATCGGCGTCTTGGAGTCCTCAGAGTCCGCACCCCAGCGAGGAACATGGCCCGAGTCTGACACCAGCTTGGCGACCAATGGGTCTTCCCCCGGCAATCGGCGGTGCAGTGCATTCATGGCGTTGATGCTCATCTTGGCCGAGTCCGGTGGTCCAAATAGGGTGACCTGTGGCCCCGCCATGAACGGTGGAACATCTACGGGCTTCATCTGTGTGCGAATCTCAGCCGGCCCGATGACGATGCGCCCCGCCCCATCTCGCTCTCCGATGACATCCGTGTCTCCATCGCCAGCCATGTGTGCATCCACGAACGCGCGGTCCACCGTTCGCTGAGCGAGAATCCGCCCGAGCTCTGGACGGAGTGAGCGTGCGACCTCGACAACAGCCTCGAGAATCTCGGGCGACTCCACATCCGGAAAAGCCTCCATCAACGAAGGTGTCACGAGCAATCCAGGAATACCCGGTACCGGCCCAGCAACATCGAGCAGCGCAGCAACCAGCGGTGGCGGTAAAAAGTCCCGGTACACGCTCAACTGCCCCGGTACGTCGAGAATCCAAAGGGACTCAAGAGCAACGGGACATGATGATGCTGTTCGGGATCGCGCACTTCAAAAACCACCTCGATGTGGGGGTAAAAACAAACCTCTCCACGCATGGCAAAGTAGCTTCCCGTCTCAAATCGAATCCGAAAGACACCGACCCCCCAGCCATCGACAATCAGCGGTTCGTCCAGGCGGCCGTCGTCATTGGTGACCCCTGTACCGACCGGCTCAAACTGACCGGTCAGCATCTTCTCTAAAGAAATCCGCAACCCAGCAGCAGGACTCCCAGTGGCGGTATTCAACACATGAGTGGTCAGGGGGTTGCTCATCCAAGCTCCAATTTTTCTATTCTTAGGGCGGTAATCTTGGCCTGCTCACCAGCGGCGATTCGAATCTCATTTTCCGGATTGTGGTCCATTCGAACCGATAGTTTCGAGAGCATTTCCTCGGCACTCAGGCCCGACGCGCAGACGATAAATATGTACCCAAATTGTTCTTCGTAAGCGGTATTTCGCAGAGCCAAGCGACCGATTACTTCGTCTGAGACACCGGACACACCCGCCTGTTCTCGACCGCTCCAAACGGCCGTGGCCGCAAACTTCTCTCGAAGCTCCTCGGGATCGGATCCGATGCGCGGGTGGTGAGTAAACGCTTCCAGCCAGTCTGCATCATCGAGCAGCCACCACAACCACTCGGCGATGCCATGGACTTGGGTCCAGCTGCTAAACGGACGGGATGCCGCCATTCGTTCAGCCCAACGGGTACTGCCGCAGCAGGTCATCAGCGCAGCGACTGCCTGAGATTCCGACAGGGCGTTGAGTCCGTCGAGGCGGACATCGGTGGGCGCATCGTCTGTGGGCACGCCGAAGACCCGAAGCCTGCTCACGCCACCATCGGGGTAGATGCGAAGCCGAACGTGAGTCCAAGGCCCCTTCCGCTCCACCGACTTCAGATGTGCACTGTCTGCACGCGTCTCAAATTGCTCGACAATCTCGGTCCATGCACCGTGGCCTACCAATGCAGGGAGCGGGGCATCTGGCCAATGGATTGCATCGAGGGCCACCGAATCGGGAAAGTTCCCTTTGAAATGCTTGGTGTCGATAATGACCTGTGAGAGAAGTCCCGAAGCCCCCAAACGAACGATGATCCAATCGTCTCCTGGCGGCCGACTGCGACGGGTTTCCCAGCCGCCACCCATGTCCTCCGCTGCCCCCGGCAATACCAGGTTGTTCATGGGAGAAAAGAACATGTCGCTGCACGCCAGCGCCTGTCCGCCCTGGTTGAGACATGCCAAATCGACCTCGGAACCGGCATCCCGTACCGGCCGGGGTTCACCCCAGACCCGCAACCGAGCGACACCGCCGTCCGGAAAAATACGAAGCCGAATGTGAGTCCAAACCCCAATTTTGGACACCGCCTGAATGTTCTGGCTGCCACGCTGAAGCGGTGCGGATGGCACAATTTCCGACCAGACCAACTCCGTTCGTAGGGATTCTTCGCTCACTCCGTCTGGAGCGTTCACGGCCTCCACACTGGCGTATGGTGGGTGATTCCCGAGGAAGTAGGCGGTATCGATGTCCACGCCGCGAACCAGGCCCGCTACCCCAAGCTTGAGAATGCACCAATCGTGTCCAGCTACCCGCCTGCGGCGGCTCTCCCAGCCATCCATCAGCTTTCCTCGTTCAGTGTACGCATCGGGGTCGAACACGGCGGGAGCGGCCCGAACGAGATGGGGCATAGAAGCAAAGAAGTCATCGGAACAAGCGACCACGG
>CAWVVG010000354.1:0-4213 GCA_963932775.1 uncultured bacterium | reverse complement strand
GAGCCTGAGCCTGAGCCTGAGCCTGAGCCTGAGCCTGAGCCCGAGCCTGAGCCTCTCCCCAAAGGCTGGTCCTTGGCCGACGAGATCATGGAATCCAAGGCAGAAGACGAGCTCATCTCACCAGAACAAATGGCCAAATCCATCTTGCTGGCCAAGACAGCCCGCAAGATCATCGAAGAACAAGAAGCCTTGGCCGCCGCTCCTGCCTTACTGCAGCCTGAGCCAGATGAGCCAGACACAGATGAGGAAGCGCCCGGCGCCCAACAGCTTCGGGTCCTCTCAGCCATCGCCAAGCCACTGCCCGAGCACGCGGACAGCGCCGAAGGGACTGAGCCCGCCAAGCCTCCTGCTCGACGCTCTACTCCCAAGCCAAAAGCTCCAGCAAAAGCAAAAGCTCCAGCAAAAGCAAAAGCTCCAGCAAAAGCTCCAGCAAAAGCAAAAGCAAAAGCTCCAGTAAAAAAACGAGCCCCAAGAAAGAACACAGCGAAGACCACGGCCCCGAAGAAGGGAGGTGACTCATGAACTCATCCGCCCCATCGCTGACGGCCAAGTCATCTATCCTCGGTGCCATCACTTTTCTGCTGATCATGTGTGCACTCTTGGACCGCCCCCAAGACCCCGACGCCGCTCTCGACGCGTCGATTGTGGCCAGCCTAAACCCAGACCATGTGTCTCGGATAGAGCTCACCAAGGCAACGGTCAAAACAGTCCTCGAACGCGATCCCTTGACCGATAAGTGGGCCGTTACATCCCCCATTGAACAAGGGGCAGATAATGCCAGAGTGGCCCACCTCTTGGCCGCATTCAGGCGGCCGATCTTAGCGGACGTATCCGTCGACTCTGGAAACTTAAAAGAGTATGCCCTCGATGCCTCCGAAGGCGTCGTGGTGGAACTGTGGGTCGACGGTGATCAGCCGGCCACCTCATTCACCATCGGAAAGGATGGACCCGGCGGCTCTAGCTTTGTGCGGGTCAGCGGAAAGGACACCATCGTTAGGGCTCGAGTGGGCGGCCGCCAACGCTTCGATCGAAGTCCCAGAGACTGGCGAAACCGGGTGGTGGTCGACAAGCGCGAACCCGACATCCAGGGCCTTCGCATCGAACCCTGGGACGGGACCATCATCCACATGGTTCGGGAGGCCACCGAAGGAGAAACTGGAGATGGTCCTTGGGCCTTCGATCCGGCTCCGGGTCTGGATATCCCCGCATCCGCACGGGCTGGGGTGATTGAACGCCTGGGCCAGATGCGCGCAGTAAACATCCTGGGTGACGACTTTGATGGAGGCTTCTCTCCGCCAGCAGCCAACATCACCATCATGGACAAGGATGGCGATGAGCTCACCTTGGCCGTTGGTCGTCGCGAAGCCGAGGGTGTCGCCTTCGTTCGGGTGGCGGGGCAAGAAGGCGTGTACGCCGTTCCAAGAGCCAATCTATCGCCCTTCCTCAGCCCCAATGCACCCGCATCCAAACTACAGATGTTCACGGTCTCAGAGTCTGAGGTGGCCAAGCTGATTTTCTACCAGCGACGCACCAAGGTTGAGATTAGCAACAATACGGACACCGGTGTCTGGTCCATCTCTAGTCCTCGCGGATTGACCTCCGATGTGGCCGACGTCCAATTCGCAGTCCGCACCCTGGCGAGCCCACGCGCGGGTCAAGAGATTGAGGGCCTGACCGACAAGAAAGCCGGTCTGGTTCGCCCGCGCATGGTCTTCGAGGTCCAACTCGTGGATGGCAGCAAAGAAGCGGTCTATGTCGGGCGACACTTCAAGGATGAGCAGGGGTCAATCTATTTTTGGGTCAAACGTCAAGGTGGCGACTCCATCCTGGCTATGGACGAGCCCACACTGAGCCGACTGCGCCGGGCTTTCGGACAGGATTAGTCAACTCCTGCAGCGCAGCAGGAGCGCCAATGCCGCGCCTGCTGCCCGGATCCGAACCTGGTTTCGATCGCCAGGGATCACCGCTGTCTGATGGCGAGTCCCCGATGGCCCCGCCACGGCGATATGGACGGTACCGACTGGCTTGGCTTCGGACCCGCCCCCGGGGCCAGCAATGCCTGTGATTCCGATGCCCCAAGTGGTGTCTGCTTTGCTCCGAATGCCTTCAGCCAACGCCAGGGCCACAGGCTTGCTCACGGCACCATTGGCCGCGATCACATCGGCGCCAACCCCCACGCTGCGTTCCTTGGACTCGTTGGAGTAGACAATCACGCCCTCCATCAACACCGCCGAAGCACCCGGAACTTCAGCCAACCATGCCGAGGTCATTCCGGCCGTACAGCTCTCTGCAAGCGACAACGTCTCTCCCGCCTTCGAGAGCACCTCAATCACATTCTCCGCCAAGTCCCCGCCATCCACTGAATACAGAGACTCACCGAGGACATCCGACACGCGGCCAACCACCCGGCGCTGCGCATCGGCGCTGGTTCCAGTTGGAAACCGCAGCTTGATCTGTACCTCCGGAATGTGGGCTCGAAAACCCAGGTCCGCGCCACCCAGATCCAAGCCGTTCATCATCGTTTGAAGTCGACTCTCAGCCACACCAAAGGTGCGCATGCGAACAAGAGTAGGAGACTCGCTGGTTGAAAGAAGAGCAGCAATGTGGGCTTTGAACATATGCCGCATCTCCATGGGCACGCCCGGAAGACAGAAAATCGTGGAGTCATTGTGGCCAACGGAAAACCCCGGAGCCGTTCCCCACCGGTTCTCCAACACGATGGCACCATCGGGTAGCATCGCTTGCTTTCGATTGGCCGCGGAGACCTCCCGACCAAGGCTCCGATAGCGGGACTCGATTTGAGTCATGGCTTCGGTCGACTCTGACAACCCAAGCCCCGCCCATGCTGCCACAGCCTGAGCGGTACGATCATCGTCTGTAGGCCCCAAGCCACCGGTGCAGATCACCACACTTCCATGCTCGCATGCGGTCCGAATCGCACGCACAAGACCCAGCATGTCATCGCCCGCGGTCAACATCGACCGCACTTGTGCCCCCAACCCCCACAAGGAGGCTGCCAACCACGCGCTGTTGGTATCCACGGTCTCACCCGTGAGAAGCTCTTCACCCGTCGAAAGAATCACTACACTCTTAGACATTTCTTGACCCCACTCCCTTCAACCGGTATCTCCACACTTGATGGGATGCATCATCGCACTAGACGTCGGCACCAAAACCATCGGAATTGCCCGAGCATCCACAGATGCGCGCCTGGCCACCCCACACAGCACCTTGAGCCGCAAGGGCGTCAAACAGGATGTGGTGCGACTGGCACATCTGACGACAGAGCTCACGGTAGAATTGGTGGTGGTAGGACTTCCGTTCGAATTGGATGGAAGTGAGGGGCGTTCGGCTCGACTTGCTCGACAAGTGGGCGATGCGCTCGGTACGGCTACAGGTCTACCCATTTTTTACCAAGACGAACGCTACTCCACCGTGGTGGCAGAAGAGCGACTTCGGGCAGCCGGATACAATGGATACCAACGCAAGAGCATCATCGACCAAGCAGCAGCAGCAGTGATCTTGGGCGACTATTTCGATCAATCCGGCTGAACCTCAGATGTCCCGTGCAATCCGGAACCCAAGGTCTGCCGAGCGGGTCTTCCGCGGCACCAGCACCCGGGCCTTTGCCCATGCACTCATCGATGGCTGGTTCCACGATCCTGGGTGAACCACGACCTCATCATCGGCCTCATCCACGGTCCATTCAGCGACATTGCCTGCCAAGTCATGCACACCCTCTGGGGTGCAGTCACCAGGGAACAAGCCGAGCGCCGTGGGCTTACCGAGGCCTTCTTCCGAAGTATTGGCGTTGCTGTGGCCGAATGGTTGACCCCATGGGTAGGGCCGGTTTGCATCTCCACGCATCACGTAAAGTCGTTCGTCCAGGGTAAGCAGGCGGGCGTCATGGGCCTTCGCATATGCGGAAGCTTCGAACCAAGTCACTCCAACCGCGGGCTGGTTCTGAATAACCAGTGGTGCCGAATCAGCCTCTGCTGCCAAATCTGACCACAGGGTCCGCCGAGTGTCCCGCCAGTGTTTTCCAGCATCCGTCCAGTATTCGTCATTCTGATAGCCATCGCCACCGAAGAAAGCAGCCACTTCCCGCACACTCACGAGATTCTTGCCCACTGCAATGCGGTGACCATCCACATCAAGCTCTGCCCAATAATCGGTATCCGATGGGGCTCGAAGCCGGGGGTCACCCAGGGCT
>CAWVVG010000353.1:0-4224 GCA_963932775.1 uncultured bacterium | reverse complement strand
GGTGAGCGGGTGCACTTCGCCTTTGGACGGGACGGAACCGACCACCTTGCATGGTTCCACAAGGTGGCTGGACGCCCCGTACACATCTACACTCGATCCGGCCGACCAGGCTCGTGGGGCCCGACCACAGAACCCAGCCAAGGCTACGGTGGATTTCACTTCGATCCCGATATTGCGATCAATACCCAAGGCATCCGTTGCATCGTCTGGGGCTGGGATGCAGGCAACAGCGCGGAGCTGGTGTACAGCATCGACCGCGGCCAAGGATGGATGCCACCCAAGCGTGTCGCGACCATCGGTTGGGGCAAACCCGGTCTTCCCAGCATCGATGTAGACGGTAAAGGTCGGTTCCACGTCGTCTGGAACCAAGGCATTCGGGGCTACAATGAGGTCTACACCGCCACACTCGAGGTTCAGTAATGATCTGGCTGCCGCTGGTGCTTACCTGGGCATGTACATCTGAACCGAGCTTGAGTCGCTCAGCTATGACCCCATCAACGGCCATCGCCATCGGTGAGGACTCACCCACCAACCTGGTCATCATCTCGCTCGATACCGTATCTGCAAGTCACATGAAACTGTATGGAGGACCGGCGGTAACTCCCAACATTTCAGCCGTCGCCCGCAATGGCGCACTGTTCACCAACGCCATCAGCCCCTTTCCCGAGACGGCCGTCGCGCACTGGTCCCTGATGACTGGCGTGCTGCCAACCGTACACGGCGACGTACCCGCATTCGGAAACTCCCGGTACACCGGCCCCACCCTCGCCGAGCACCTTCAATCCAGCGGCTTTTCCACTGCTGCATTCATCGGCGGAGAGACCCTGACCGATCGCTCGACTGGACTCAGCCGCGGCTTCTCACTGTATGACGACCAGCACCGGTGGGACCGTTCAGATCTCAAGCGTCCTGGAGCAGAGATCACGCAAGCGGCGGTCAGCTGGGTAAGGGCGGAGAAGGCAAAGACCGGCCCATTTTTCGCGTTTGTTCATTACTTCGATGCCCACTTCCCGTACACACCGGCACCGCCCTGGGACACCGCCTACCTCGGCTCCAACCCAAGTAGCCTTTCTGGTTCAGACCAAGCGCTTCGCCCCTACCGAGACGGTCTAAAGACACCATCGCCAGAAGACATTGCGAAGATACGCGGCCTTTACCAGGGTGAAATCTCGGAACTGGATGCACTGCTGGCCCCCCTGCTGGCGGAAATCGATGCTCAGAACACCACAGTGGTGATCACTGCGGACCATGGGGAGAGCTTTGGGCACGACTACTGGTTCAATCATCGAGATGGTTTGTGGGACGAGGTGATTCGAGTCCCGCTGATCATGCGCGGACCCACCATACCCAAGGGCGCAGTCGTCACCGCTGGCACCAGCCTGGTCAATGTCGTGCCCACCGTCCTCGAGGCCCTGAACCTACCACCCATCAATGGGATTCATGGCCAATCAATGGGGGAAGCCATGTCTGGTAAGGCACAAGATAAGTTCACTTTCTCGATTACCGATCCCACGCGTCCCCAGCCTCAGTTTGCTGCACGACTTGGGAACCACAAGCTGATCAGTCCCATGGAAGATGGGCGCTTGAGCACAACGGGTCGCAGCCAATATGACCTGAGCGTCGACCGAGATGAACGCGAACCCACCGCTCAACTTCCTAGTGTCTTCGATACCGTCGAAGCCCAATACCAGTCCATTCTGCAGCCCGTCGTCGCCCGCTCACAAGGCCCCAAGCCACAACGCCGCACCCCGGATCACGACGAACACGAACGCCTCAGGGCCTTGGGCTATGAGGATGGGCCGGCAAGGGCGCCAGCTCCAAAATAATCGGGGTCTTCTGGTCCCCAAACAACACTTGATTGCCAGCGGACCAAGCGATGCCACCGCTCGCAGCCGCCGGCATTCCTGGAGGCGCCGACCCATTGTCCAGGGCCGCACTGAAGCGAACCTCTGCCCCTTTTGGCAGGCGAACTTTAACTTCAACCTCACCCGTTCCGTCCGGGGCCACTCCAGCCTCAGCCACAGGGGAGCGACCGGGTTCAGGCAGACCGGAAGCGGCGTTGATGTCCGTCATATCGAAAGCCGAAACCGTCAACCAACGGCCACTCACAGCCTGACCACTCTTTTGTCGGACGATGACCGATGCCTGGACCCAAGCAAGCGGCTCCAGCTCCTCAACCACCGGCTCTGCTCCTCCGGCCACACACCGAAACCCAATGGTCGAGCCCTTTAGAGAGTCGTTGAAGCGATTCGATACACGCATGTTCGTGCTGAATGTGTCCCAAGCGCCGCCCCGAAGGACGCGGCTCTCTCCGGAAGGAGGCCCCATCGGGTTGTCTACACGACCCACTCGATACGCTCGGGGATGGTAGAAATCCAGCACATACTCCCAGGCATTTCCAGCGAGGTGCAGGTGACCGTAAGGCCCCGCACCCGCACCGCCCTGGTCCACCGAGGTGGGCCCGCTTGAGCACCGCTTCGGGCCACCCGGTCCGACAACGCTGTGGTTCGCCAGTCCACATGTCGGGGTCTCATTGCCCCAAGGAAAAATGCGCACATCTTCAGCGGTGCAAATCAACGGATCACCGCCCAACTCACACCCTCCACGTGCAGTCTTCTCCCACTCAGCCTCGGTTGGAAGACGGGCCCCACGTTGGCCACAAGCAGCGACGGCTTCGTTGAAGCTGAGCCCAACCCACGGTGTGGTCTCGCCCACTTTGGTCACCTCAGTGCGATCCATGCAGAAGCCATCCAACCGGACCAGGTGAACCGTCCGCTCATCTGACCCGGCCTCCGTCCCATGCTGGCCCATGACAAAACGACCACCCGGCACGGGCAACATCCCTTCAGGGCAGCCGGCGGGCGCAAGCCCCAAGGCTGTCTCACCATATGGGACTTTAAACGCCGAAGCGTCATTTTTACCCATTGTTCGGACTTCTCTCTGTGCTGCAGCGTGCTGCACTGGAACAGAAGGTGAACCTCCATCTCCACCGCAGCCCGCAAGCCACAGAGCAACGATCAGATGCGCCATGGTGCTGGGTCCAATCCCCAATCGCTGGGGCCTCCGCCACGAGGATTCGCTCGAAAACGTCCAGATGCACGGGCACGCAACCATCGGCGAGCCCACTCATGCAGGGCGGGGGGATACCGGGCCTCCCATTCTCCGTCTCGCCGAACCAAAGCCATGATCATCCACTGAAGGTGATCCAAGTGCTGGTCGATGCGTTCGCCCGAGTGGGCTCCTTCGAGAAAGACCATCATCCCCGAATCATCGAGACCCACGTGACCGGTATCTGGGGGTGGTCCGGCGGCATCCGCCCAAACGATCATTTCATCTGTGGACTCAGGGGCACCGTATCGGCGAGCGAATTCCACAAACACACGCCCGCACGCCTCGGCGTCGTCGGTAGCACGGTGAGCGTTGTCGAGGGGCACGCCAAGCAAGGTACAGACGTGTCCGAGGTTGTGTTTGTTCTGCTCAGTCAGCCGGGCCCTGGAGATATGCAAGGTATCGACCTCCGCCACTGTCTGAGGCCAGAGGAGACCACACCGTTCAAATTCAAGGCGCAAGAAGGCAAGGTCGAAGGCAAGGTTGTGGGCCACAACAACGGCGCCCTCCAACAAACCATGGATTTCTTTTGCGAGTTTGGCGAATGCCGGTTTTCCGAGAAGGTCTCCATCTGTGATGCCCGTCACTCGGGTGATCTCCCGAGGAATGGGGACACCTGGGTTGATCAGCCAATCATGGGCTCGCACACCCGTGACCCGGTATTCCGCGTCAATGTCCATCTCGACCGCACCAAATTCGATGACCCGGTCTCCATCAAAAGGATTCAGGCCCGTGGTCTCGGTATCGAAGGCGATGATTCGTTGGTTGATCCAAGACATGGCTCAGGACTAACCGAGATCCCCGTCGTCGCGCTTGCGGCGAAGCAGGATGAGCGGTGCCAAGAGTAGAAAGCCCGCTGGCGCCCCGCGTGGACCCGCAGCACAGCCACACGATGACAGCTTGCCCTCGCTGTAAATATTGTCGATCAACCCACCCTCGGTGTCCCGCTCTAAGGCGTCGTCCGCACCCGTATCAAGGCCACCGGACAGACCTGTATCGGTGCCGCCACCTGCATCCGAGTCCGCATCCGAGTCCGCATCCGCATCCGAGTCCGCATCCGAGTCCGCATCCGAGTCCGAGTCCGCATCCGAGTCCGAGTCCGCATCCGAGTCCGCA
>CAWVVG010000352.1:0-4233 GCA_963932775.1 uncultured bacterium | reverse complement strand
TCATTGGTGCGAGAGTCCCTATGTCGACAGGCAGAATTTGAGGGTCGTCGGGCTGCGCACCACCATGCCGCTGCGGAGATGCTGAACGGTCGCGAAGGTGTCGCCCCCCGCCGAGGCCGCCATTTGTACAGGTCGGGTGACACTGCTGGGTCTGTACCGGTCCTGCGTGAAGGTGCTTTGCAGTGCTTTCGAGAGGGACGAAACGAGGTCGGTTCGGACTTGATCTCCATCTACGAACAGGCGCTCACAACTTTGAAGGTGCCAAAGACAGACCTCCGATGGTCCGAAGGTTGGATGATCAAGGGGCAGTTCCTGTCCCGCCGAAAGGATTTTCCGGGTGTGCTGCGCGTTGTCGATGAGGTGCTGGAGAAGACCAAGAAGACTCCCAAAGCTCAGCGTCTTCGGGCCAAGGCCTGGTTCCAAAAGGGGTCGATTCTTCGTGTAATGAGTGAAACAGATGATGCCCGCAGCTGCCTCAACAAGGCGATGCAGCTTTCTGTTGATGATCCTGCTCTCATGAGTAGTGCGCTTGACCAGATGGGTACCTTGGAACTGAACTACGGGAACCCCGCTCTGTCGCTGCGGTTCTTTGAGGGAGCACTCGAGGCCGCAGAGGAAGCCGATGACCTGGATATGCTGTACCGGGCACGAACCAATATGGCGGGAGTGTATCGTCGTCAGGGTGACATCGAGACCGCCAAAGGGCACCTCCGTGCGGCTACGATTTACCACAAGGGTACGGGTTCCAAGCGCCAGCAGTCACGGTGCTTGAACGATATGGCCGAGCTGGATCGGTTTACCGGCGACACTGATAAGGCTGAGGAGGGCTACCGGCTTGCTCTCCAGCTGCTGGAGGCCTTGGGAGACCAACGCTTCTATGTTGCGGGCCTAAACTTGGGAATCATCTACTCGGAGACCAATCGCCCAGTAGAGGCCCGCATTCAACTTGAGCAGTGCCATCGAGCCCTTCAGTCCAGCGGAATGCTGGGAGTTGACGGGGTGACATGTCTCTGCCTTGCCCATGTTCACGCCCAGTTGGGGTTGCTTTCAAAATGGCAAAAGTACTTTGAAGAAGGCACGAGACTGATCGGGGAAACAGGCTTTACCGATGTGGACATTGCTCGATCTACTCAAAAAGGTGGAGAGCAACTCTTGTTGAACGGATTCGTGGACGAAGCCCGGAGGAGCTTGGAGTTTTCTCGGGACCACTGGGAACAACTCGAGCGAGACAAGGAGGCCGCCGACCTGACCGATATCATCGACGAACTGTCTTGAGGATTGACGGTGTTCAGCGGCTCACTACGGCAAAGTTTACTTCGGCCTCTGCCCTTCGGCCTTCCGTCGTGGTGGATCCGGAGGTGGGTCGATACCCAAAGGTGATTGTGAACGCGTAGGTTCCAATAGTCAGATCGTGCAGGGGCATGACACCCTGCTCGATGTGGCTGTTGCTGGCGACGGTTCGGCTGGTCTCGCTACCGAAGCAGGGAAAGGTACCTTCATTGGTGATGCCGTCTTTGACGACCTCCCATTCCTCGATCAAGCAGGCAGTGGTTGTGGTGAATGGGACCGGTTCGCTGCATGGATTGGTAACTTTCGCCCACAGGTGGGCGCTGTCCGAGGCGTACCCAGTGTAGACCTGCATGCCCGCCTCATTTCGAATCTCCGCGTCAAAGATTAGGTCATCGGAGGTGCACCCCGTCGTTCCTTCGTCGGCATCGGCGTCGGCATCGGCATCGGCATCGGCATCGGCGTCGGCATCGGCGTCGCTGCTGGTGTCGCCACCCGGCTTGTCGTCATCCCCCACACAGCCTGGGGCTATCATCAAGAACAGAACCAACAATCCAGTGAGTAAACGCATGGGACCTCCGAGGGTGTAGCTTAGCGCATTAGCAGCGGGATCTGGTTGTGGAACCTCGCCAGGTGAGGTTCGAACAGAATCAGAGCGGGTAGCGCTGGCCTTCCCGGGCCACGTGCATTCCTGCGGCTTCGACGGCCTCGTGGGCGGCGCTGTGGGGTCCGAGAAGCGGATTGGTGTGATTCATATGGATAAAGTGAATCTTGTCTCGCGTATCTGCATCCAGGGCACCGAAGAACTCTATGCTCTCCTCGATGGATGGGTGGGGAATCTCAACCATGGGCCGTTCGAGCTCACCTTCGCCAAAGAATGTACCGTCCACGAAGGCCAAGTCCACTTCGCTCAGCACATCGTTTATCGAGGGCCAGCGTTGCCATTTGTCGATATCGGGCAGGTAGAGAGCAGAGCGATTGGGACCCGAGACCACAAAGCCAACGGTCTCGGTGTACTCGCTTCGGTGGGGCACCGGTATGGGTCGAATGCTGAGGTTTGGGTTCATCGTCACGGTGACGCCGCCCTCCAGGTCTTGGATCACCACATTGTCCAGTCGGCTCAATAGTTCCCAGGGGGCAGACTGCTCGAGGAGGATGCGCATTCGCGGCATTGCCCAGACCGGAATTTCGCTTGTTCCGAGTACCTCTCGGCCCAAATGCATGAGGCCTGCATAGTGCCCGATGTGCCCGTGGGTGAGCAAGATGCCGTCGAGCCCTGGGCTCCCCATCACAGGTTCTACTTGGTCTAAGGCATTCAGCTGGGCCGGGAAGTCTGGAGTGCAGTCAAGCATCCACCGCTGGTTGGTGGTGGGGTCCACGATTCCGAGGCAGGCGCACCGGTGGCCTAGCTCGGGGTTGTCCCAAGCGCCGGCACAGCAGGGTTTGCGGCACCCTGCGTGTGGGTGCCCGCCATCTTGGGCCACGCCGAGGACGATGAGTGAGGGGAACGGGCCCGTTCCATGTGTCTGGTTTGACATGCGGGGTCATCATGCCACAGCAGCCCAAGACTCGTTTGTCTCTGAAGTACTCAATGGCTCCGGTCGGCTCCGTACCGGCTCAGTCGCTGCTTCCAATTCGCAGGTAGCGGACCTCTAAGGGTACGGCCTCGCCCTCGAGGCCGACATCCGTGGTCGCGTAGACTGCCAAGTGCATATCTCCGACTTCATCGAGCTCCATATCGGCGCCATATGCGGCAAAACCCGTTGCGACCTGAACCGAGGTGAGTCCACCGCCATCTTCCCAGGCAAGGTACACGCTGCCCAAGGTGGTAGAGGGCCCGGTCCAATCACAGAAGCCACCGCCCGGCCCACCCATCATGCATTCTCCCTCCAACTCCGCGCGGTGGCGATGGCGTGCATAGAGCAATCGGACATCTCCGGATTCACTCGTGGCCACACTGAGGGGTACATACGAGAAGTAATCGAGGCTACAGGTCGCACCGTCGTACGCCTCACCGCAGGACCTCGGGACACTTGGGTCCGGCGCTGCGACCACTTGTTCTACCCAGGTCGCACCATCTTGTTTGACGTACACCACGGTGGGTTCAGCCTCGCGGTTTGGGTTGGCCAGTAAATGAACCTGTCCCAGAGGATGACTTGGGGTGGGTGGGGTGACTCCCAAGGCAAGAGAGGAACTGCTCAAAGAGGACGAACCTGAATCCAGAGCGAGAACTGCGGCGGCGGGGGGCGCAGACCACCACACGCCCCAACCTGAGGTGCTGGAACCGGCCTCCCACCACACCATGTGCGGCTGGCCACCATCGGCGAGCACCAAGGGCCCACGGTTAGGAGACCATTCTCCAGCGGTCCCAGTGGGCGTGGATGTCCAGATCCCGTCCAGGTGAGCATAGGTCCGTTCCCCAGCCCCCGTTGCGTTCAGGCTGGCATGAAGGCACCCACCATTGTCCGACTCGAAGGCCCCGCTGCGTGCAAGATCAAAACCGGGCACGTGCTCTGGTGCGCTCCAGGTCCCGCCAACACTCCGCGATAGCAACGACACATCATCGATGGCGCCGCCGTCCACGAGGGCTTTTAGTTCACCATCTGGTGTCATCGCGAGCCCACCGAGGGCGACGTCCAAGGGCAGGCTCTCCTCGGTCCAGCCACCACCGGTGCGAACGGCCAGGTATCCGTGGTAGCCGCCAACGGCCTCGGAGTAGAGCACGTGGGGCACACCATCGCTGTCGAGTGTGAGCGCAGGAGCACCATTCCGGTGCGCCGGGTCGCTGGGCAACAGTTCATTGTATAGGAGGCTGCAGGGCACATCGATCGGGCCACAGAGGTGGCCGTCGAATGGGGCGGTGTAGCTCCCGCACTCACCCGGCGGTGTGGCTGTGTCGTCAGCATCTGCGTCGGCGTCTGCGTCTGCGTCTGCGTCTGCGTCTGC
>CAWVVG010000351.1:0-4242 GCA_963932775.1 uncultured bacterium | reverse complement strand
AGCTCTCGCTTTCCGTCCAATAAGTCGAGGATCAGTTTGTGGTCCCCTTCTCGACTCATGCGTTGGTGCACGAACAGCCGGTAGTCGGATTCGGCGTACACATCGAGGGTCAGAGGTTCCCCCCGAAGTAGAGGCAGCAAGCTCATTCCATCGACTCGTGCGGGCCCATCCAGCCCGAGCGCGTCAAATACGGTTGGGAACAGATCGACCGTTCGAACGGGAGCTTGAATGTCCTGTCGCCGGCCGTAGCCGGGGAAGCGAATCATCGATACGACATGGAGTTGCTCTTGGTACAGGGTGGCTCCATGGTCGAGCCCACTGTGTTCCATGAACTCGTCGCCATGGTCTGAGAACACGATGATGACGGACGTTTCATACAGGCCCATGGTCTTGATTTGAGACAAGAAGCCGCCCAGGCGTTCATCCGCATCTCGGACCTTCAGGTCGTAGATGTCCTCGAGGTAGCCCGCATCGGTCTCATTCAGCTCGCCCTGGAGGTGGGCCGGTGCGCCGGGCTGTTCGATGTTCGCGAGGCCCTTCTCACGCAAGCCAGCTTGTTCCTCGATGCTGCCATTGAGTGGGCCCGAGTAGTTGAGGGAGCTCCGCTTGCTCTCGGCCAATGGGTACTGTCCGTGGACATCGTAGCCGTGAAGGAAGAGAAAGAATGGGCTGGAGCCTTGGCCGTCTGCCCATTCGAGTGCAGCGGGAATTGAGTAATCCAGTCCCCCGAAATACCGGTCGTCCAGGTACCGATCAAAGTCCCGGCCGAAGCCATATTTACTCTGAACACCGGCACCACCGGTGAAGCCGCCAGCCTTGCGCCCGCTTCGAATCAGCAGGTCTGGGTAGGTCTGGATTCCGGCAGACAAGGAGGTCTCCACCATCTTGCCGCCAGACAGGGGTGCCAGCTTGTTTGTCACCTGGTGTATCGATGGCCAGCGGCCAGTCCACACGGACATATGAGATGGCAGGGTCCATGGCGCTGCAGTCGTAGCGTCATGGAAGACTACCGCCTCGTTCGCAAAGGCATCGAGGTTTGGGGTGAGTCCGTTCGGGTTGCCGCTCACGCCAGTGCGGTCATAGCGCAGCGCATCCAAGGAAATCAGGATGACATTTAGCGTGTCAGCCGAGTCGCTCAGGTCGTACCGGGCGGCTTCCATGGTGTTGTCTTTGAGCAGGTCATCAATCACGTTGGCTTGCGGGCTGAGAGTCGCTGATGGGGCGGTCTCCGGGCGCAGCAGTAGCCAGCCGACAATGGCGGTGTTGACCACGACGAGCAGGACGATCATGAGCTTTATATGCTGGTTCACGCGGACACCTTGAGTTGGGCGGCGATCGCAGCAACCATGGCCGGTATGTCGTCTTCACTGGTGCTTGAGTAGGCAATGCGGATTGCGCCGTGGCCGGGAAGGGCGATGATGCCAATGCCTTGTTTCAATAATCGCAGTCGAAGCGCCTCGGGGTCGCCCGCTACAGGGACCATCGCGAAGAATCCGCTGTTGAAGGGAGAGGCCGGGATGCCCGCGGCCGCGAGGGATTCCTTGAGGATTCTGTATCGGGCCTGACAGACGGAGAATAGGTCCGCTTTCTGTTGTGGCAGGTCGGGGTCCTTCAAGGCCTCGAGTACCAGTGCTTGGGAGATCGCGGGTGCGGTGGACACCGATGCGCGGGTCATGCCTTTGATTTTGGCTTCCAGGGCATCGCCTGCCTTCCCGTCTGCGCCGAAGGTCACAAACCCCACTCGGCCTCCAAAGAAACAGAGCTCCTTGGTGGCACCGTCCACTTTGGTCAACAGGACCCGCTCCGGATCCACATCTCTCAAGTCATGGAATGGGCTTCGCTCAATGCAGCCAGACTCATAGACGAAGCCCGTATATGCATCGTCACAGATCACCACAATCGGCTTGGGGCTGTTGCGGATGGCGTCGAGCCAGGGTCGCAGCTGTTCGGGTGTGGGTGTGTAGCCGGTGGGGTTTCCTGGAAAATTGAGGACCACCACTCCGGTGTTTTTGATCTTGGCCAGGGCCCGCTCCATGGATTGTGCGCAGAATTTTCCACCCTCGAACACCGGGTAGCGCTGAATGCGGCCCCCTCCGCGCACTCCAAAGATCAGGTCGTAGTTGCCCCACCCGGGCTGCGGGAGAAGCACGTCCGTGTTCTCGTCTATGAACAGGTCGGCGAGCAGACTGAGGCCATGGGTCAAGCCGACGGTGCAAAAGGGCAAGGACTTGGGCCCGGGACCGCAGGCGTCCAGTTTATTTTTCCAGGCAGTCCGAAGCGCTTTGTTTCCCCCCTGTGGGGTGTACAGGGTGGCTTCATCGAGGTTGAAATGGGGCAGTCGTTTGGCCATGGTCGGAAGCGGCATCGCGTGTCCAGCGCCGTCTGTCAGCTGGCCAATGGTCGCGTTGATTGCCGCTGATTTGGCTTGCCCGGCCTGTGCTGGAATCCCCAACGGAAAGAACATGCGTCTTCCCAGGGGAGTCAAGCAAGCGGCTGCTGCTGGGTGAAGGGCTTCGAGGGTTTGATTTAGCTGTCGGGACGGGTTCATTGGTGATGTCTAACGACCGCTTGAGAACCTGTCCCGGGCTTCTGTTGGTGGAAGCTTGGCCCGCCCCACCGTTGTGTGGGGTTGGCCAAGATGTGTCGGTCCCGTGGTCCGTTCAACCAAACAGATTTCAACCGGAGGTGATACGCTCAGCGTATGCGGATTCTTACCCCTGATGCAGCCGAGTTCGAGATTACCGAGGCCCCTTTTTATCGGCCTGTGTCCACTGAGGTCGAGGGCTTTGAGCGTGCCTGGCGGGCGAACATTCCAGTCATCCTTAAAGGGCCTACGGGCTGCGGGAAGACTCGGTTTGTTTCCCATATGGCCCACAAGCTGGGACGTCCCTTGGTCACAGTGGCTTGCCATGAAGACCTCACAGCCAGTGATTTAGTGGGCCGGTATCTGCTGGAGGGCGATGAGACTGTCTGGGTTGATGGTCCACTTACGGCCGCTGTTCGGCTCGGTGCGGTCTTGTACTTGGATGAGGTGGTTGAGGCCCGCAAGGACACACTGGTCGTCATTCACCCCCTCGCGGATCACCGTCGCAGCTTGTTGATCGACAAGCTTGGGCAGGTGGTCAACGCGGCAGAAGGGTTCATGCTCGTGATGAGCTACAACCCCGGGTACCAGTCGATCTTAAAGGACCTGAAGCCGTCCACCCGCCAACGCTTTGTGTCTTTCGATTTTGGTTACCCACCGCCGGAAATCGAACGCGATGTGGTGATGAATGAGGCTGGTGTGGCTTCGGATGTAGCCGATACGCTGGTTCGAATTGCCGGAAAGGTTCGCAACTTGACGGACCGTGGACTGGAAGAAGGTGTATCGACCCGGTTGTTGGTCTATGCCGCACGCCTGATCGGTGAGGGCAGCACCCCATACGATGCGTGTTCGGCGGCCCTGTCGCGGACCTTGACCGATGACGCCGATCTGCAAGCCACGATCGACCAGGTCGTGGCGGACTTCTTCTAATGGAACGCAGCTTGTTGGGACGGCTCGCGAGCGTCTGGACCATCAAGGGTATGCGCGACTTGATGCGAACCCAGCCCGCGACCATGGCCGCTTGGGTCCGGAATGTACGGGCAGTCGAGGAGGCCCTGGGGTCCGATGAGGCCTTGTCATATACCCGTCTTCTGTTGGCGGCAGCATCGACCGGTCGGGCCACTGAGTTGGCCGTTGAGTTGCCCGACCTAATGGCCCGAGTAGAGCCCGCTCATCGGGTGCGATTTCACCGGCTGCTGGTAGCGGTCCTCGAGGACCGACCCCAAGCGGCGTTGGTCGTTGCCAATAGTCTTCCGTCGCTTCTGTGCGAGATGGACGATGTGGCCCTCACTGGCTTTGTGGCTCAAGCGCTGGTGGTTCACGAGCAGAGTCCAGCTCGTGCAGTGGGCTTTCTTCGGCTGGAGTCGGAGTCGGGTCAAGTGGCGGTCGAGCAGGCGGTTGGTGGAGTCACGCTTCGCTCGATGCACCGACAGCTCACCATGTATGCCCGGGCCCACTGTGGTCTGGCGGTTCAGGTGCGCGCCGGTGGGCAGCGTTCCTTCACCGATGGGCGTCACCTGTACCTGCCGGAGCGGGTGAATCAGTTCGGAGATGAGCGGGATCAGGCGGTCTATTTGGTGCGCGCTGCCCAAGCTGCGGGCTTTATCGAGTTTGGTTCACTGGATATCGACCTTGATGAGATTGAAGGGTCATGGGTG
>CAWVVG010000350.1:0-4272 GCA_963932775.1 uncultured bacterium | reverse complement strand
GGCACTGACACCGATGTCGGAAAGACCGTCGTGACCGCGTGCTTGGCCGCTGCCTACCGCGCCCGCGGACAACAGCCCAGAGCGGTGAAACCACTCGCCACCGGTTCGAAAGGTCCGGGTAACGACGCCAAGATCATCGCCCTAGCCGCAGGCCACGAACCGAAAGTTTTCGCCTGCTTCCCTGAGCCCGCATCACCCGAACGAGCGGCCAAGCAGGCTGGAATCACCATTGATGACGACGGGTTCTTGAACTGGATGTGTGCCCAAGCAGGCGACCCTCTGCTTGTAGAGGGTGTAGGTGGCTGGGCCGTGCCCCTCACTCCATCCTTGACCGTAGAGGACCTCGCAGTGAGGCTCGGCCACCCTGTAGTGGTGGTCGCAGCAAACCGCTTGGGCATGCTGAACCACACCATGCTCACCGTCGAAGCCGTACGTGAGTCCGGCCTCAAGCTTGCGGGCATAGTCGTCAACAACGCCCTCGGTGAAGCCTCTGACCTCCAAGAATGGAACATCGATGACCTTCGGCGATGGCTCGGGCCCGAAACCGCCATCGCGACCATCGGACCCATTACTGCAGACCAGCAAGCGGACGCAGGCGAGCAAGTGCTGCAAGCGTTCGGGCTCTAGGCTCCGACTATTCAGTCCGGCTGCCCACCGTGGGTGCGTGCTCTATTGTTATTCGGGGCGAAAGCAGCCGACCGTGCAACTGTCGTTGGCCTGAGCCCTGCACCGGGACTCAATAAGCTCTGGGTCGACGGGGCTGAACAGACTCGAGTCCCCAGCTTCGTCGGCCGCCTTCTTGGCCTTGGCATCCGATTGCGCCGCACCCTTATGACACGCCTTATAGGCCATCCGTCCAGGGGCCACGAAGACGTCAAACTCACCGTGCTCACCTTCCATGTCTTCCATGGCGGAGTCACAGTCGCTGGCGCAGGTGTAAAACTTACTGACCGGCTCGTACATGCCCAGGCTGAACCCAACGGTCATTAGGCCAACGGAAGACAAGCAACCCAGCTTGGCTATGTTTGGCAGGCGAGCAGGAGAGTTGTGCGCACCAAGAAAAGTCAAGATGCCCGCGACGACCGAAAGGCCCAACAGCACGAATGACAAATTCTCCATTTCTGCGATCTCCTAAAAGTGCCCGAATCACGAACGAGCTTAGCCTATCACTGCTCTGCAGTCGTGTGCACCCTAACCGGATGAGCCCATCCCGGCGAAAACCCCCGAAAGCTTGCCCACGTGAAGGTACGGTGCCACCGAAATTACAGTTTTGGGTCCAAAACCCCGAACCCTATCGAGATCACTCATTCGCCCGAAGTGGCCGTGCATGCGTCGATTCCGAACGATCGCGTCCGCTCTCGCGGGGCCGATCCCGGGTACGGCCCTCAGCATTCGAGCATCGGCATGATTCAATGGGATTGGTTCTCCCAGGGCGAGCCAAGAAACAGGAAAACTATCTTGCCCCACCACCTTGGAACCGGTGCCACCGAAATCCCAAGCCCATTCAGTGGAGCCGTTCTGCACAATTTTTGCGCTCGTTGGCCTGTGCTCAATGGACCGTAAACCAACGGTCATCGCAACCAAAAACAGGCTCACAAAAAAGTGTGCTTTAGGATGAAATCTTGGCATAAGCAGACCTCCAAGCTCGGAGAACCTGTTCGTGACCTGGACCCGATGCCGCAATCGTGACGGTCCGTCCGTTTTCTGCGTGTGCAATGCGAATGTCCAGCCGATCCTCTGGAAGCGCATCAGGGACCCGGCCCGCCCATTCCACCAGTGCCACTCCAGGCCAGCTCTCCACTGCTTCCTCCAGCCCTACCGAGCGCGCCTCAGCCTCGTTCAACCGGTAGGCGTCCGCGTGGAGCAGCGGAAGGCGGCCATCCTCATACTCTGCCATCAAGATAAACGTAGGGCTCACAATCGACGTTTGAATCCCAAGCCCTCGCCCGACCCCTTGGCTCAAGCTCGTCTTTCCTGCACCAAGGTCCCCGTGCAATGCCGCCACGGTTCCCGCCACCGCAGTTTGGCCAAGGGCTACACCAAGGGTCAACGTAGCTTCTACGCCGGTAAGTTCAATCGTCCACATACGGCGGGTCTATCCGAACCAGTAAACCATGCCCTGTCCGATTATTAGACAGCAGAAGTTCTATTGCCCGTACAGTGCTGGTGGAGTAGACAAACCGTCAAGGGAGCCGAGTCTTGGAGTTCTTTCGGGCATACGGATTATTCGCCGTGTTTCTATCGTTGGTGACGACACCTGTTGGCAATCCAGTGCCGGAGGATGTGAGCCTACTTGCGGGTGGAATGATAGCAGGCATGGGCCAAACGAGCATCTGGAATGCCCTGGCCGTCGGCTATGCTGGGGTGATTATCGGGGACTGTGCGGCCTGGGCGATGGGTCGCAGGGTTGGCCTACAACCTGGCGGATTTCTATTCCGAGTGGCGGGAGCCAAGCAGGTTGCCCGACTGCAACGATATTACGAGCGCTTTGGGGACCGAACCATCCTCATCTGCCGTCAGCTCCCAGGTTTCCGCCTCCCGTGTTTCTTTATTGCAGGCGCAACCGGGATTCCGATCAAGCGATTCCTCTGGATTGACGGTACAGCCGCCCTCGTCACCACCAATCTTTTCACGTGGCTGGGGTACGTGTACTGGGCCGATCTCGCCCGGGTGATCCAGTGGCTCGAGCGCTTTCGGCAGGGCGTGTTGGTCTTGGCCATTTTAGCCGGCCTGATGATCGCCTACCGCATCGTCCAATACCGTCTCGAGCGCCGAGCAGTCGGTCGACAACAACAAGAATAGCTCAGCCCTGGTTCAGCATCCGAGCGACCCGGCCAATGGCACCGTCCCGCTGCAGCACACCCAGCATATTTTCTCCGTCGAACGCCAGCCAATGGCCACCGTCTTCGACCGGTTCAGGCACGGACAGAACCCGTCCTCGAAGCCTAAGCGACTGCAGGTCATCCTCGGAAAGCCGTGCCTCTGGCAGATGGGACAATGCGGTGTAGGGGTCAACAAAACGAGGAAGCAAATCGGCCACCAGAGCCTCCTGCTCTCTCCACTGCACCCGTTCCTCTCCCCGCCGGGGCCGCAACACCGGCCGCCAGTCTGGATTGCCTGCGGCCAGCACAGAGAGGCTGGGAAAGTCGATCGCTCGATCCAATTCAAATGGCCCACTGGCCAGACGGCGCAGCGCTATAAGGTGGCCCTTTGTTCCCAGAGACTCTCCAATTTCTTCTGCGATAACCCGAACATATGTTCCACGTGAGCACCGAACCTGTAGCTCGATGGTATCTTTAGACACCGCGCTAAGGGTCATACTCTGGATGTGAATGGGCCTGGCCTTGGCCTTGACTGGATTCCCTTCACGGGCGTACTTGTACAGGGCTTTTCCATCGACTTTTACGGCAGAATAAGCAGGAGGAACCTGCATTCGATCCCCGACAAACCCGTCGAGTACCCGCTGAACTTCACCAAACTCGAGGGCGGGTACTGGTTTGGTCTCAGCCACCTCACCCGTCAGGTCTCCAGTATCGGTCGATGCACCAAGCTGAACAGTGGCATCATAAATTTTGGTCGACTCATCTAGAAACTGAATGAGTCTCGTCGAGGGGCCAATCGCCATAGGCAGCACCCCAGTAGCGAAGGGGTCAAGCGTACCGGTATGACCGATTTTTTTAATGCCAAGCATCGCCCTCAGCACGGAAACCACATCGTGGCTCGTAATGCCAACCGGCTTGTCGACCACCAGGAAGCCCGAGATCATTCTTCTCCGAGCTCCGTCCGAATGGTGCTCAACAAAGCCTGCATGGCCATGGCTTCCTCACCCTGGGTGTCCACATGGAACCGCAAACGGGGCGTGTATTTCATTCGTATTTTCTGACCGACCCGGTGGCCGAGGTATCCCGACGCCGAATTCAATATCTTGCAGATTGCGACTGGATCACCCTGCTGGCCGAGTGGCATGAAGCGAACATCTGCGTGCCGAAGGTCGGGTGAGACCCGCATGTGCGTGATGGTCACAGGGTGGTACCGGGGGTCATTAAGACCACCGATCAATACCTCCGCCAAGGCCACTTGGACCTCCCGGGCGACCCGCTCCATTCGCATTGAACCTGCCATGGTCGGCGCAGTATGGGATCCTTTCATGGGTGTCAACGCGATAGTGAGATGTGCATGGACACTACTTTGGTCATCGTAGGCCCCGGCCGGCTCGGCCGCTCAGTCGCCAAAATCCTTCATTCGAGGGGCCAAGACGTCCAATTAATAGGG
>CAWVVG010000349.1:0-4272 GCA_963932775.1 uncultured bacterium | reverse complement strand
CCCTGTGCTGTGGATTTTCGAGCATCGAGTAGAGGAGTGCATCGGAGTGCCAGGACTGCAGTACCATTGCAAGCTCCTGCTCGATGGCTCGCCACAGCGAGGCGTTGTCTACCAGTTGAGACCGGCGATTGATTAGGGCGCCATTTCGCAGGAAGCGCAGATCGTATTGAACCTTCTCGCCCTGGGTGCGCAGTGCGAGACCAAGCACAAGGTCGGCCTCTTTCGGGGTGTGGCTGGTGACGCAATTGGGACGCAACCTGCACGTGCTGTTTTCTGTATGCACAGTGGCTTGTTCAGGTGTCAGGGGAACGGCCAAGACACCGTCTGGAAGGGCGGCTATCAGCCGGCTGTGGCTTTGAGCTCTGCGTTGCCCGCTTACGATTGGCAGAGCAGATACTCGGACGAGCTCGTCGCCGGCGTGTGCGAGTCCGGCGTTCAACATCAACCAAATGATTCCATTCAGCATGGTCTTTCCTTAGAATGAGAAGGCACAGCCAACTCCACCGCCGAATCCGCCGAGAAGCTGTGTTCGAGCTTGGTAGGTGCCTTGGACGGTCAAGTCGATGGCCTTGGTGACTGGAAATTGGGCCTCGGTGAGCAGTCGAAGAGCGACCTTTTCGGCGTTCGGCCAGTTGGTCACTTCGATGGCTGTGGACATTGGTACGTGGGGTACCGTGTCCCAATGCAAGCCCATTCCCGCCACAAAGCCGATGCCTCCGACGCCTTCGCCGTACAGCTCGACATGAGTGCCAGGCTCCATACCCAGCCGTGCTGCCACCCGATAGCCCGCGGTGAAGCTCTCTAGGTTGGCTCCGAGTTGCACCTGTGTACTCACTCCGAAGGTGTCCGTGAATCCGAATTGAAGCTCGGCAAAGCCGGAGTCATAGCCGGTGGATATTGCACTGGCGGCTTCGCCCTGTGTGGCTACGCCGTCGATGAGGCTTGTGTCAGTGGCCGACGTTACCGTTTCAGCCCGCATTCGAGAGACGCCAAAGCGCAAGGCGCGGAGGGTGCCGAGCACACGGAAGGTGAGGTCGGTTGTGACGCCCCACATGTTGTCCTCTAAGCTCCCATTGTCCCCGAAATTGTCTGTTCGGAAGTGGGCCCGCGCTCGAGAGGTGTGGCCGTCGTATCGGGCAAGCTCCCGCATATATTTGCTCGCGGTGCTGCTTCCTTTGACACGGATGAGCTGGGGCTCTGAGGCCGAGGCAAATCGCTCTACTTGGGTACCGCCGTCTATGGATGAGACGATTCTGTACTCGAGGGCACCCGAAAGGACCCGGTTTGACGGGATGGTCGCGACCCAGTCTCCGGCTTCTCGCTGGCCAAAGCCCAACGAGTGCCAGTTCTCATCACCGGCCTGGCGATAAAACAATTCGACTTGCCCCAAGGCGACCAGGTCGGTGCTGGATATGGCCACGTGGACGGGTTTGCCCGCTGAGGCTTCTACCAGTGGAAGGTGGAAGACACCCACGTCAGCAGCCGAAGCGACTCCCAACCACAATGATGCCGACAAGGCTCCGATGACGCCTACCATGAGAAGACTCCCGAGAGCCCGTAAGAGAACCCAGAGTGGTTGATATTTCGAAGGTTGTAGCCAACCCTTCCGCCCAGTTCGATCCAGTCCGTGAAGGCATAGCGCGCCTCATAGACCAGTCGAACACCATAATCATCTGCAGAGACACCTGGGTGGTTGGTCACATGCACCCCACCCGACATCGGGATTTTTTCCACGGTGTCCCAGGCAAATTGCATCATGTAGGTGTTGCCAATGTTCCCGATCTTGGCGGCCCCAAATTCCATGTTGGTGCCTTCCTCGGACCCCAATCGGATGCGGCCGTTTGCGCCAGTGGCCATGCCGTCACTGTCCACGCCCACAATCCCGCGTGTGATGAGTGATACGAACGGGGAGACTTTGAATTCCAGCTCTGTGTACCCATAATTGTACCCAACAGAGTCTTTCTCTGTGTCCTGCAACGTTCCACCGTCTTGGACGAGTTCAGTGATTGTGTCGATGTTTCCGCCCACACCATCGTAGACACCAAACCCCATTCGGATGCTGTAGAGCACACTGTCACGCGAACTGGAGGAGTCCCCAGATTGACGTCCCAGGCGGTACAGGACATCGACCTCTGCATGGGAGTACTCATCGGTCTCATAATTGCTGAGGAAGTCCACGTGCTCGTAGGCCATGGAGACCTGGCTCCTATCCACGATGGGCGCTGAGACCGGGTCAAATGTCACAACCACCAGTGATGGTGAGCCAGGACTTCCGCCGGCGTGAATCAGTTCACCCTCTTTGGGGCTTACCTGGACATACCACTGTATACCGGGGTCGGAGACCACCTCCGCTGGGATCGATGCGCCGAATGCCGTGTCCCCGACAGCCTTCATGGGCAAGAATCGGAATTGGGGCTCGTGGATTTGACGATAAAAGAGGGTGGTCGATGCGACGCGGTCAACATCTCGGACAGCGACAGAGACGGGGATAGCGGTACCTTCAACGGATGTTTTCGGTGCGATGGCATAGGCCGAAAGGGGTTCAGGCCCTTGGCGTTCTTTGAGGTCTGCGGCCGCCGCGGCCAGATTGCGTTCCTTGTTCAAAGAGGCCTCGATGGCTGCTGCTGCCGGGCTGCGTGGCCACCGGAGAAGGAATGCCTTCCATTGCTTGGTGGCCTCGGCTTCGGTTGCACCGGCTGTGGCCAAGAAGGTTGTACGGAAGTGGCTCGCTTCTTGTTGTGCCAGACGCTCGGCCTTGGATGGCTGGGCTACCCTTGGTGTGGCTTTTCCCTCGGGACAGTCGGGCGTCTGCGTGCCCCTCGCGACGGTCGGTGACTCAATGGCTGCGGCTGGACCAACGACACTGAGGCGCACCAAGTCACCCACACTGACTTCACTCATTTGTCCTGGCGCGACCCGGAGAAGCGTGAGTGAGCTGCCGACCTCGATGACCCGGGCACTTCCGACGCGGAAGGTGTCCGTGAGTTTTCGGCCGCCCTTTTTAAGGGAGAGGGAGCGATAGATGTGAGCTATTTGGCCCTTAGTGACACCATCGCTCCGTCCGATTGCAGCGTAGATGTCTGGTCCTTCGATTCGAAGGATTGTGCCATCGACTTGGGCCGCCTCTACCGGTGCAATCAAAGAAAGCATGGCAAAGGGAAGGGTGCTGAATAGCATGGTTTATCCTCTCTTTGATTTGACTGAACCAAGTGTAAGTTGTTCAGGCGAAAGTGTCGAATACGTATGGACTTAGCCCGCGATAATCGGCGGGTTATGTACATTTAGATTAGACGCTCCTGCCTGTTTTTGGCATGGCTTTAGCTGTAGTCGAAGGCGTCGATGAACGGCTTCAGCACCGGGCCCACTGACGCGATGGCAGTGGCGTAGTTGTGGCGGCGGCCCACGGCCTTTTGATGGACTGGCTCTACCACTGCCGCGTAGCTGGGCGTTCCGATGAGTCCCTGTTTCTGGGTTCGTCCCAAGTATCCCCGGATCTGGTCGTCCCATGGCAGGCCCGCAAAGTCGAGGAGTCTTCGAACTTGGGGTTCCCAGTCGCCGACCAGGTCTTCGTAGCGGACTTCGAGCACATCCATGGGCAGCATGCTTCTCAAGGACAGTCCGAGCTCCATGACTTGGGCGTACAGCTTGGCTGCGCCCTCCAGACTGTCAAAGTGGACGGTGATTGGGTTGGGCGTGTAGTTCTGCATGAAGTTGCTGATCACGACGTCGGCCGGGTGGCGAAGCGAGAACACCGTCTTGGCGCTTGGAAAGAGCCGATGGATGAGTCCGAGCGCGATTGTGTTGAGGGGAAGCTTGTCCACGACCAGGCCATCGAAACCCGCTGGAATGTGTGCATCGACCACGGCAAAGTATGCATCTCGGGCCGCGCCCAGGTGGGCTGGGTCCAGGTCTGCGAGTCCATGGGGGTACAGCCCTCCGAGGACTTCGCGCGCCTGATCGATGGCCGGGACCTCTTCCATTACGTAGACCTGCGGATGGGAATCGAGCATTCGGTCGAGCAGGGTGGTTCCAGACCGATTGAAGCCCACCATAAACAAGGGTGCCGGTCGGTGGCTTTGCGGCAGGGGTGTCCAAGACTGGACCCATTGTTCGGTGAAGCAGTTGTCGATGTGAGCGATGAATCGGGGCATCAGGGTCCGATCTACTGTTGGCCGCTCGGTCTTCCGGGCTTGGTTGGCGATGGTGAACGCCTTGTAGGCCATCTCGTAATCGCCCTGCTTATCGAGAACCTGGGCCCACTCATGGATGTGG
>CAWVVG010000348.1:0-4284 GCA_963932775.1 uncultured bacterium | reverse complement strand
ATCGTCGCAGTCGTCGGCGGTGACAATCCCGTCGCAGTCGCCGTCTTCGGCGAGGGTGGTGGAGGTTTCGTCGTCGTCGTCGCAGTCGTCGGCGGTGACAATCCCGTCGCAGTCACCATCATCGAAAATGGAACCCAGCATCGGGTCGGTGTCATCGCAGTCTGTGGCCTCGAACACCCCATCTTCGTCGGCGTCTGTTGGTACAGCCAGTCCGAGCTCCGTGGTGAGATTCCAGAAGGAATTCCACCACTCTGTAGTCGTCCAACTCACGCCTTCAAAGCGATGGAGGACACCGATTGGAACGGTCAGTACAGCGCTGCTGTGGGGGTAGACCACCTCGCCGTCAACCAGTCCGCAAAGAGTGGAACCAAGGTGGGCCGTGCGGTAGGGCTCCGGGTGGACCATGTGGTAGGTCTTGCCCGCCTCGAGGGGCCACTCAACGTCCACGGTCACCATGCCGGGCACTAAAGAGGGCGCCAGGTCGACCAGGATTTCATAGAGCGGGGCCGCTACGGGTGACAAGGCATAGTCCGCGACAACCTCGGCGCGGTCGTACAGCCGAATGGTTCGAATGTGATCGCTGCCTTCGCTCAAGTTTTGGTAGTAGTCGAAGGAAGTGAGGGTCACGTCTTCGCTGGGCGAGAGCACCAATCCCACCTCTTCGGCCGAAGCCACAGCCCAACAGGGCGTGCCGTCCTCCATCACATCTGGGCCAAACACCACGTGGTCGTCATCCTCGATGACACCGTCGCAGTCTGGATCTTCATCGAGGGTGGTGGAGGTTTCGTCGTCGTCGTCGCAGTCGTCGGCGGTGACAATCCCGTCGCAGTCACCATCATCGAAAATGGAACCCAGCATCGGGTCGGTGTCATCGCAGTCTGTGGCCTCGAACACCCCATCTTCGTCGGCGTCTGTTGGTACAGCCAGTCCGAGCTCCGTGGTGAGATTCCAGAAGGAATTCCACCACTCTGTAGTCGTCCAACTCACGCCTTCAAAGCGATGGAGGACACCGATTGGAACGGTCAGTACAGCGCTGCTGTGGGGGTAGACCACCTCGCCGTCAACCAGTCCGCAAAGAGTGGAACCAAGGTGGGCCGTGCGGTAGGGCTCCGGGTGGACCATGTGGTAGGTCTTGCCCGCCTCGAGGGGCCACTCAACGTCCACGGTCACCATGCCGGGCACTAAAGAGGGCGCCAGGTCGACCAGGATTTCATAGAGCGGGGCCGCTACGGGTGACAAGGCATAGTCCGCGACAACCTCGGCGCGGTCGTACAGCCGAATGGTTCGAATGTGATCGCTGCCTTCGCTCAAGTTTTGGTAGTAGTCGAAGGAAGTGAGGGTCACGTCTTCGCTGGGCGAGAGCACCAATCCCACCTCTTCGGCCGAAGCCACAGCCCAACAGGGCGTGCCGTCCTCCATCACATCTGGGCCAAACACCACATCGGCGTGGGCAAGCGATAACAAAAACATGAGTACAAACATGACTACACTTCCTTGGACATCATTCATCTTAGTGCCGTTGACGCCACTTTTTCATTTTGTTCTTGTCGGCGGAGTCGTTGAGTCACCGTTGGAGTTGCATCCACCACGCTAAAATGGTGCAGGAACGTACGATATTCAACTCCTTGGCGGCAAAACAAGCACGGCTGACCTCCTCTGGTGAGACCGTACGCGCAGCGGGTTGCGCGACACCAAGCTCGAGCAAACACGCTCCACAGTCCAAGCCGTGGACCTATGACGATGTCATCCAATGCGAACCGGAAGTCCGAGGGGCCTTGATTCTCCCACTGGGAGTCGAGACTACAGGCTGTACATCATGGTGTCTTGATTGCATCAATATCAACCACTTACGAGTGCGAACACCTGCCATTTCCGGCTATTTTCGGTCAAACACCTCCACTACATCTGGCTCGGTCTGTTGGCGAGGGCTCTGTGCTGGGGTGGCGAAACCGATGTGTGTTTTATCGCCCGTGCGATGTCGGCGTCGGTGGGGTCGGAAAAAAATCTGAGTTTCACATATCCGATAAGGTCAGGTGCAACGTATATGACCCCATTTCATGATGATGGCCTAGGCTGACCGAGATGGAATCTACCCGTCTTTCCAGTTACTCGGCACGCGCTAAATTTTAGTGGGCGCTCTGCCTCAGAACAAAACAACTCATGCAGCACAGCTGCTTGGATTCCCAATGATTCACTCTCGATTTTCTCTCTACTCAATTGTGCTGACAGCCGCGCTCGGCTGCGCTGGTGATGCAGGCAAGGACGGCACTACCGGTGCTGACGGCACTACCGGTGCTGACGGTGCCGATGCCTTGAACGCTCTGCTTGATACCGCAGACGAGCCTGCTGGCGAAAACTGCGAGGATGGTGGAACCGCCATTAGCTACGGTATCGACAGCAATGCAAACGACGTCCTTGATGCAGATGAAGTCACAGACACCGAGTACATCTGCGACGAGGTCGACGATACGGTCGGGCTCAGCAGCGAGACCGCGTACGTTGGTGGAGGCACTGCAGCGTGTCTCGGTGGCTATGTGAGCACATCGTTTGGCTACGACCTCGATGGCAACGGCATGCTCGAGGGTGACGAGGTTGAGTCGTCTGTTATTACCTGCAACCCGAGCCCTCAGATTGACGTGGATTCCGTACTCGTTGTAGAAGATTGCGGAGTGGATACCGAGTTTATGGTGGGCCTCAGTGATGCCGGCGGTAGCGTGGATGACGCCACAGTGAGCGTCCTCAACTCAGGATCTGAATTCAGCCCGACACTGTCTATCGATGGTGTCCTGACGATCCCGGCTGGTGACCATGTTGCCGGTGCAGTTCTGGCTCTGACTGCCACAGATAACTATGGCGCAGAGACACAGGAGATGACCACCGTAGCCTTCACAGGTACAGATTGTCTCCCAACAGACCGGTTCTATGGCGTTCAACCGGACACTTGCGAGTCTGTAGAGGTTGACGGCATTGCAGGTGATGACCGCGGCGGACTCGTCGTGACTTCTGACTACGCTTTCTACAATGGTGACGATGCCCTCATCCGCTTGGACCCTGACCTAACCAATGTCATGAGTGTCTCAGAATACGATACCGATACCCTCATGGGTGATGCGGTGTCTGGAACACTCTACTCGTTGTGGTCCAGTGAATTTGTGATCACCAACCTGCAGGATGCAAGTGATGACCAGCTTGAAGACAATGGACCCGGCATCAGCTGGAATCAGCTCGCTGTGATCGATGAGGATACTTTTGAGGTGCTCAGTACTGTTGATCTGGAATCAGAGGTCTACGTCCCAGACTATGACAATGAGTTTGAGTACGACTTCGGTGATGAGGGTGTCGAAGCCAATGTCCGTGTTGTGGATACCATCCTCGCAATGCGTGATGGACACATGCTTATCGCCACTAAGATGGAGGGAAATTCCAGTAACAATCGAGCCATCGTCATGCGGCTTGTTGACGTCGTAACAGGGTTGAATTTGAGCTCAACTACTGTTGTCGATCTCTACGAGACAGAGCTTGATGATGAAGCCTTTTCTGAGCTTACGTGGGACGAACAAGAGGTTGATATTCAGCACTACTTGCTCCTAGAGCGCGACGGGGAGCACTTCGTCACCTACCGCAACAATGATAGTGAAGAGTGGATTGAGGTCAATGTCGCCACCGGTGAGATCCTCACGGCCTCAGAAAGCTTTGGCATGTACGCCGATCTGAAAAACCTCGCCATGGATGCTTCTGGCCTCTGGGTATATTTCCATACTGAAGATGGGTTTTCAGCCTCTCATGAGGAGAGTGTTGAGCGCTGCATGGTGCTGTTTGGGCCCAATGACGGCTCGATTGATGACCGCGGCGGCGACTACTAAGCTGAACATGCGCTTTTGGAGCCACAGCGTACTTGGTGTGCGCTGTGGCTCTTTTTTTGTGGCGAGCCTGCGGTGGTCTGAGGTCATGCTGCTGTGGCTCATGACACTGCGGCTCATGACACCGACCTCGAGCTTCACCACGAGATGGTGCGTCCTGTGGTGGGACGCGCAGTATTTGATATCCGCGTGGGTATCGGGGGGTGGATGTGGGCACCGCTGCCGCCATGCGCGGACATTCCCCCGAAGTGATGCTGCGAAGCTACCGGAAAGCCACGATGGGTGACATGCGCGATGCACACAGGGAGACCAGCCTGGGCCAAACTCCCCAGGGCAAAGCAGTGACATCCCCTAAACAGTGAGAAGTACAAACCTGCCCAAACTCACCGACACAGAACTTGGGGTCGGGTGTGGTGGCACTGGC
>CAWVVG010000347.1:0-4290 GCA_963932775.1 uncultured bacterium | reverse complement strand
GATCATGTCTGATCGGCAACGAACCATCTATGAGCTGGAGCGTGAAATCGACTTCGCCCTTGCAATTGAAGATGGACGACGCTTTCGAATAAATGCTTATTTCCAAAAGGGTCGCATGGCAGCAGCACTGCGCTCCATTCCCGGTACGATCCCAAGTGCTGAGGCTCTCAGTTTGCCACCGGAGCTTGTAAAGATGGGGACGGCCTCTCAAGGTCTGTTGTTGGTCGTTGGGCCGACAGGCTCTGGAAAGAGTACGACATTGGCATGCTTGGTGGACCGAATCAACCGGACCCGAAAGTGTCGAATTATCACCATTGAGGACCCGGTAGAGTACGCCCACGAGTCCATCCTGGCCACAGTAGACCAGCGAGAGCTGTATGGGGACACACAGAGCTTTGCCGCTGCGTTGAAGTTTATTCTCCGCCAAGACCCAGACGTTATTCTTGTCGGTGAGATGCGGGACTATGAGACGATTTCATCCGTACTCACCGCAGCGGAGACTGGGCACCTTGTGCTCGCGACCATGCACAGCAACGATGCCGTTCAGGCCATCGACCGAATCGTCGATGTGTTCCAGGCACACCAACAGGGGCAGGCCCGGTCCCAGCTCTCTTCGAGCTTGCTGGGTGTGATATCTCAGAGATTACTGCCCAAAAAGGGTGGGGGACTCGTGCCTGTATTTGAGCTGATGACGGCGACACCTGCCATTCGAAACCTCATCCGCGAATCGAAGATGCATCAAGCCCGCGGCACCATGGAAGCCAGTCGCCGAGATGGTATGTGGACGATGGACATGGCCTTGAGGGATCTCTATGAGACCGGGCAGGTCGAATATGAGGACGTCATCCGGTACCTTGCAAATCCAAGGGCCATTGTCGCCCCGGCCGGCCGCGTATCTCCGCCCGGCCGCGTGACTCCGCCCGGCGGACGCGGTGGTAGCCGGTAGGGCTCCCGGGCTTCAGTAGTCAAGTCAGCCCCAGCATGCTCCGGGCCTCATCGGGTGAAGCGACGCTGCGTCCCGCTTGACGAACACAGGCCGCCATCGCATCGATGAGCTCGCCATTTCCCCGAGCCTTGTCTCCATTGGGCAGGTAGAAGGTGTCCTCGAGGCCGGTTCGCAGACAACCACCGAGCTCTGCAGCCCTCTGGTGAAGGTCCCAGACCTCGGAACGGCCGATGGCCGTGACTTCCCAGGATGCTCCTGGTTTACGATAATTCAAGAGCAGCGGTAGGAGTTCCGGATCGGCCGGCATTCCCGATGCCACCCCCATGACAAAATTGTAGTGGGGGTTGGCGCACATACCAGTGTCGACAAAGAGGTTCACTGAACGGACGATGCCAACATCGAAGCACTCGAACTCTGGCCTGGTTCCGGTGCTCGCCATAGCATCCAGCATCTCCTGGACCTTCTCCACTGGGTTCTGAAACGTCAGGGGTGGCCAGGCCCAGCCGCCATCCCTTCGGGCCTTCAGATAGTTGAGAGTCCCAGCATTGCATGCAGCAACCTCAGGTCTGGTCCGCTCGAGACAGGCGATGGGCGCCGACTGATCGAGGCCAACGACACCGGTGCTCATATTGATGATGACACCTGGGCACGCTGCACGAACCGCATCGGTCACCGCCTCCGCCACGTCGGGCTCCCACGATGGCATCCTCCCCATACCCGGATCCTGATTTCTGAAATGCAAATGCATCACAGTGGCCCCAGCGTTGAACGCATCAAGGGCAGACTGGGCCATTTCGTTCACAGTCACAGGTACTGGAAACCGGTCTGGGTCGGTGAGCACACCGGTAACGGCACAGGTAATTACGGCTTTGTTGGACGGGTCCATCGGTACCTCCTAAGAGTCAATTTGAACTTGCTTGGGGCTATTCAGTCCATGGATTGTAATGCGATTGCCTAATCCGTTGGATGCCTTTTCTCCTGGCGTCAACCTCTTTCAGCGTCATCTAAACCTCTGTCTTAGTGCAGGGGTTGTGTGCTTTATTGTCAATGGGGCCGTCCAAGTCCCCGGAATCGTCCTTGATATTGCGCAGGGAGGGAACTCTCCAGGCATTGACAAGACACTCGAGATTGCCGCCAATGGTGCCGGCGATGACCAACTGTGGCTTCTCCTGACCTACGTGACCATCTTTCTCCAGGGTTGTACGGGCGGCGTATTGGCCCTGGGTCTGAGCAGGATCGGGCTCAAGCTACTGGACGGACAAGACGCTGACCTCGAGGACATTATTCCGTCGTTTAGCGAGCTCCCAGGCGCTTTTGTGGCTGCAACTACGGTGGCCGTATTGTCGACCCTGGGCCTTTTTCTGTGCTGCGTTCCAGGCATCTTTTTGTTTGGGCTGTTTATGTACTGGCCAACGATAATGGTGGACCAGAGGGTAGGGAGCCTGACAGCCCTTACTCGGAGTGCTTCAATTGCCATGAAGACGCCCAAAGAACACGGTTTTGCAGGCGCACTGCTGCTCGTCATGTGGCTGGCCGGGTACCAGTGCTGCGGGCTGCCCGTGGTATTTCTTGCACCCATGAGTGCAATGATTGTGGCCCGATCCTATCGGAACCATGTCCCAAAACTACCCGTGGCCGACCCGATTTAAGGGGCCTCGGTGAAGGCAGATTGCCGTTCAGCATCCACGGCTTTTCGGACCTTGTCATACACCGAGTCCGTCACGGGGGCGAAGCCAGTTAAGCGCTCGACCCCACCCACCGATTCCAGGCCTGTCTCTGTCTTGGGATCAAACTCGAGCAGTGCTTCACGCATTCGCAATTTGAGATCCGCATCCACGCCAGGTGCTGCGCTGATGGCATCGTGGGGTGTCCGACCCGTGACCTGAAGGACCCGTGTCCTCGCCGCGTTGATGCCCGCTTCGTCGGCATTCATGTAGGCGGCGGTAAATGTACCGCCGACGTCACACTTCCGTTCGATGATGTCTTTGATTAACTGAAGGTGGTTTCCGCTAATGATGGCCGGGCGCTGCATGTCGCGATCTGGGTCGATACCCGCATCCCGTAAGGCGGCCCTGGGAAGCATATAGCCAGTGGTGGATTGCGGATCCGTGTAGCACAATCGCTTGCCAGCGATGTCCTTAAGAGATTGGATGGGCCCATCCTCGGAAACCAGCAACACACCATCCGAGCCGCTGCTGCCTGAGTGAACCTTGACGGCAATGAGCTCAACTTCTGGGTGCGCGGCTACCGTCTGCACGTACAATGTAGGGGGCAAAGACGCGAACTGAGCCTCTCCGTTTAGCAGTGCCTCTGATGTCGCGGCGTAGGTATCAGCGAACCTCCAAGACACCTCCATTTCCATCTTTCGTTGCAGGTACTTGCGGAGGGGCTCGAGGTCCCTCTGAAGGATTTCAGGATTGACTGTGGGCGCGAGTATGATGGTCAGTCCCGGCCCAGAAACGTTGGTGCTCAATGGCGTGGTAGCTGTGTTGTCCAGCCCGCGCGTGAGCATGACAACAGCCAACCCAACCCCAATAAGGACAGTCGCCACACCGGCGCCAAGGGCCATTCCGCGCTTGATGCCTCCGATTGTATCCTGAGGTGGCCTGGCGGTGACCGGCGAAGGCGCGGGCGTTTTCTGGGTGGTGGTCGCCGCCATATGATGAATGCTTTTTTCGATCTGGGCTTGGACTTCTGATTTGCGTGCGGCCAAGCTGGGCCCCAATTCCCCGTCAACAAAGGTCCGGATGGCATCCTCACTAAAATCAAGCTGACTGATTCTTGCTGCATCGACCAGCGCAAGCCTCAGTTCCTCTGCCGTCCCAGTGCGCTTGGCCGGGTCCTTTTCCAGCGCACCCATGGCTGCCGCCAGAACCTCTCGCGGCACATCGGGGCGGATGCCCTCGATCTGGGGGAGAGTGGAGTTGAGCACAGCATTGATGGTGGCGGCCTCACCGTCCCGCGCGTACAGCCGGCTGCCCAAAAGCAGCTCCCAGAGGACCACTCCGAGGGTGAACACATCACTCCGGCGGTCCACGTCCTTTTGCCAGAGCTGCTCGGGGGACATGTAAGGGAGCTTGCCCTTGAGCACTCCCGTTTGGGTCTCGTCCTGGTTGGAGGTGGCCTTGGCGACTCCAAAGTCCAGAATCTTCACATGGCCAGCCTCGGACACCATCAAGTTGTGCGGGGTCAGGTCGCGGTGAACCAATTTTGCAGGCTCTCCAGTGGCGTCGGTCAATTCATGGGCTGTGTGAGCCCCTGCACAGGCTTGGACAATGATGCCGATGGCTACACCAACCGGAAAACGCACCGAGCTCCCCATGGCGTGCCGCATCAAAATGTTC
>CAWVVG010000346.1:0-4301 GCA_963932775.1 uncultured bacterium | reverse complement strand
CCGGCCACCATGTCGCCAGCGACGATGGTCCCGATGGCCGGGTTGTGCAGACAGATGTGACCGGTGGCGTGGCCTGGGGTGTGGATTACGCGCCAGAACCCTGCATCCGTACCAATGATCTCATCTTCCTCGAGCAGCTCATCGATGGGGATGTCGACGCGGTCTCGAGTCAGCGGGTGGGCAGCGATCTTGGCCCCTGTGGTGCCCTTGATTGCCAGGGCACCGCCCACATGATCTGCGTGGTGGTGGGTCAATACGATGCGCTCCACCATCATCATCTCCAGTAGGCCATCGAGTCGCTCTTGCTCGTCCACAAAGGGACTCGCTGGGTCGACAATGGTCACGTGGTGGTCGCCAAGAATCCAGACGTTGGTGTGGGTCGCGGGAGGCAGGGTCGGGCTTCGTACAGGGATGACCCTCACGCCTTCGGCGACTTGCTGGATGTCATATTCATTCATTAGAGGACCCAAAATACGTAGGTGATTCCGAGGGCCAGCATGAGGCTGCCGAGGGCAGCGCCGGCGAACTCGCTTGGCAGGTAGCGCGGTGCAGGCTCTGGAGCCGGAGGAGCCTTCTCCAAGGTGTCTGCAATATCCACGGTGACTTCCGAGTCATACGAATCCGTTTCATGCAGTCTCGGCTCAGAAGGCAGTGAGGCGGCCAATGGTGGTGTGGCCGCCGAAAAATCATGGGGCGAGGGGGACGGGAGGTCACGGACTGGTGGTGGGCCTGCACTGGCGGCGGGTGCAGCTGCGCCGGTCATAGGCAGAGAGATGTCCAGGGGGTTTCGTTCAGGCCGGACTCGGGAGAGTCGGTGCCCGTGGGTCATCACGCTGGTTGCGAGATTGCGGCGATTGACCGTCCCACCAATTTTCCTGCCGGCGGAGAGCAGGGCTTTTAACAGTTCATGACCCCGCCTAAATCTTGCATCAGGGTCGGTCGCAAGCATTGTTCGCAGCGCGGGTTCGAGTTCGGGGTGAACCTCGGCGACCCGGGATGTCCAGAAGCCAACGTCTCCGTCTCGGGTTGCGTGGTCGATGTTGGCCACACCTGTGTAGAGGCGTTCGCCCAAGATCAATTCCACCATCATCGCGCCAAGTGTCCACTGGTCAGAGGCTGGGCTAATGGCTGTGCCATCTGCAGTCTCCGGTGCGGTGTAGGCTGGATGCCGGCCCTTGGTCTGGCTACCGAAGCCCACCACGACCACATCGCCATTGGGCGTGATTCGAACCCGCTGTGGGCCGAGATGCCCGTGGGTAATCCTAGTTCCATTCGGGCCGACAATGCTGTGGGCATGTCGAAGCCCGTGCGCGATCTCGATCACAATATCGATGGCTGTGCTGATGGACAATTTGATCAGACCGTCAGACTGGGCCTGCAGTACGTCAGAGAGGGTGGCGCCAGCGTAGTAGGACATGGCGATGGCCGATTCATCTGGGTAGTGACCGTAGGCCTTGGGGATTCGGGGGTTGTCCATGGCCCGTAGAGTTTCGTACTCGGTACGAATGGCCCGGGCGATCTCGGCATCCACTGGGTTCTGTGCAATGCGAATGCAGACCTCGTAGGGCGGGCGGACCCCTTCCGGGCGAACGGCACGGTACAGGTTGGTGCCGTGACCTTCACCGAGAAAGTCGGATAGATCGAATGGGCCGATGCGTCGCGCTTGTGTCACCTGTGCGTTCCCGGGCAAGCCTTTGCGAGGAGGCTATCATTTAAGGTTCAAAGGTTGCGGCGGTATTCGCCACCCACTTGGTACAGGGTACGGGTAATCTGCCCAAGACTGGCGACTCGGACGGTGCTCATCAGTTCGCCGAACACGTTTCCGCCCGCAGTCGCTACCGCTTGCAGGCGCTTGAGTGCCTCATCGACTTCCCCACAATGGCGACTGTGGAAGTCGGTCAAGCGGGCGATCTGATCGTCTTTCTCTGCGGGCGATGCGCGGCGCAACTCAACAGGCTCAGGCTCCCAGTCTTCCCCAGTTGTGCTTGGGTCGACGAAGGTGTTGATGCCGATGAGGGGCAGCTCACCAGAATGCTTTTGGTGCTCATACAGGAGGCTCTCAGCTTGAATTTTCCCGCGCTGATATTGGGTTTCCATGGCACCGAGCACTCCGCCACGCTGGTCGATGCGTGAGAACTCTTCCAAAACGGCTTGCTCGACCATGTCGGTAAGGGCCTCGACAAAGAATGAGCCCTGGGTGCTGTTCTCATTCTTCATCACACCAAACTCCTGGTTGATGATCTTCTGAATGGCCATCGCTCGGCGCACCGATTCTTCGGTTGGCGTGGTCACGGCCTCGTCGTAGGCGTTCGTATGAAGGGAGTTGCATTGGTCCTGAATGGCCAGCAACGCTTGAAGGGTGGTGCGGATGTCGTTGAACTGGATCTCTCGTGCGTGGAGCGATCGTCCGGATGTTTGAATGTGGTACTTCAGCTTCTGGCTTCTTTCATTTGCACCGTACAATCGGTCCATTGCGATGGCCCAAATTCGGCGGGCAACCCGGCCGATGACGGTGTACTCCGGGTCCATGCCATTCGAGAAGAAGAAGCTGAGGTTGGGGGCAAAGGCGTCGATGTCCATGCCCCGCGAGCGGTAGTACTCCACCAGCGTGAACCCATTTGACAGGGTGAATGCCAGCTGGCTGATGGGGTTCGCGCCCGCCTCAGCGATGTGGTATCCGCTGACCGATACCGAATAGTAGTTTCGAACATTGTGGTCGATGAACCACGCCTGCATGTCTCCCATCATGCCCAGCGCGAACTCGAGCGAAAAGATGCAGGTGTTCTGGGCCTGGTCCTCTTTGAGGATGTCGGCTTGCACCGTTCCTCTCACCACAGACAGTGCCTCAGCGCGGATCTTCGCGTGCTCCTCGTCATTGGGCGCACGGCCCTCGTTTTCTGTGAAGCGGTCTACCTGTTGGTCGATGGCGGTGTTTAAGAACATGGCGAGCAGGATGGGGGCCGGGCCATTGATGGTCATGGACACTGAGGTGGTCGGGGCGCAGAGGTCAAACCCTTGGTACAGCACCCGCATGTCGTCGAGGGTGGCGATTGACACGCCCGACTCTCCAATTTTTCCGTAGATGTCTGGGCGCGTGTCGGGATTTTGTCCGTACAGGGTGACCGAGTCGAATGCAGTGGACAGACGATGGACAGATTCGCCCTTGCACAGGAAATGGAACCGGGCATTGGTCTTTCCGGGTCCGCCCTCTCCAGCGAACATGCGTTTGGGTTCTTCGCTCTTTCGTTTGAGGGGGAAGGTGCCCGCCGTGTATGGAAACCGGCCCGGAACGTTCTCACGGAGGATCCAGGTCGCCCGGTCACCGTGGGAACGGAAAGAAGGCAGCGCGATTCGAGGGATGGGAAGGCCGCTCAAGCTCGGATCGATCAGGGGCTGGCGAATCTCTCGGCCCCGGACCGAGTAGCTCAGTTCCTCTCCAGCGTACGCTTCTTGGACTTCATTCCACTCAGCGAGGGCTGCGTGGGCTCGCGCATCGACGGCTTTGGACTGGTCGGCGTGCTTGGCTTGAATCGCATGGGCGGTAGCGCCGTCGAGGTGTGCAGCGGCCTGGGAGAGATGCTGGACGCTGTCCAACAGGTCGGCTTGTGCCTCTACCCATTGATGGTACCCAACAACAGCATCCGTGATGTCCCCCAAATACCGAAGACGATTGGGGGGAATGATGCGTTGCTGAGGGGGCGAGCAGCGGACTTTTGGGTCTGGGATGCTGCTCTGGAAAACCCGTCCTTGGCGCTCATCCACCATGCTCATCAGTGCGCGGTAAGCAGCGTCTACGCCCAGGTCATTGAATTGGGCTGCGATGGTCCCGTACACGGGCATCGTGTCAGGGGCCTGCTCGAAGGCGCCCCGGTTGCGCTGGACTTGTTTGGACACGTCTCGGAGTGCATCTTCCGCACCCATGCGGTCGAATTTGTTGATGACCACCATGTCTGCAAAGTCGAGCATATCGATTTTTTCGAGCTGGGTTGGTGCGCCATACTCAGGGGTCATCACGTAAACGTGAAGGTCCGAGACTTCTGTGATGGCGGAGCTGCCTTGGCCGATCCCCGAGGTCTCGACGATGATCAAGTCGTACCCGGCGGCCTTGCACAGTGAGATGGCTGGGCCGACGCTGCGAGACAGCTCGGCACCAGACTGGCGGGTGGCGAGCGAGCGCACAAAACACCGTTCATGGCGCGCGCTGTTCATCCGGATTCGGTCTCCAAGGAGGGCTCCGCCGGTACGCTTTCGTGTGGGATCGACGCTGATGATGGCCACCCGCTGGTCACCTCGGTCCATTA
>CAWVVG010000345.1:0-4306 GCA_963932775.1 uncultured bacterium | reverse complement strand
GACCATCGGGTTGTTGATGGCGCCCTCGGCGCAGACTTCCTGACTGCGGTGAGCCGATACATCGAAGACCCGAGCCGGTTGAACGGCTGAACCCATGACCAAGGCCACCCCCAAGGTCCACCGTTGGGCAACTCGGCTGCTGATGGTGATGGTGGTATTGGGAATGGTCTTCGCCGCCCACTCCGCATGGAAGTGGCCCGACCGAGCACGAGCCAGAACGCTGATCGTGGTCGCCCCTCCCTATGCCAAGGTGACCTTGGTCGGTGGGCCCGAACCCATCGACGACACCCAAGGAGTCCACACGTTCTCATTGTTTCCAGGCCCAGTCACCTTGGACGTCCGGCACCCGGAACTTCCTCCCCAGCAAACGGAGCTCACCATTCCGAAGGGACTGGGCGGCTTGATGGTCGAGCTCCAATTTGATGCCGAAGGACACCTACAGGTCGGCTACTTCTGAGCCCGCAGGTCAAAGACGTCGCTGACTCGACAATAGGTCGTCCCGCCCAACCGACCAATGGCATCCAACGCTGCCACATCCGCTACACGGTGTCCTTTTGAGTCGGTCATGATGACTTCGTCCGCAAGGTGGTAGCGGCTCACCTCACCGACCAGCAAGTGGGTGGTCCCCATGTCATGGGCATGAACCAGGCGGCATTCCATTGTGACCTTAGCTGCGGATGGCCGCGGTGCGGTGACCGTGTCACAACCAACCGACTCCAGGCCCACCGCCTCAAATTCGGAGACATCCGGCGGCAGAGGAACACCGGTCTGGACCATGGACTCCGCCAGAGAGAACGAAACGATGGAGACGCTAAATTCCTCGGTAGCCAGAATATTGGCTGCGGTGTCCTTGAGCGCACCCCCTCGCCCCCTGGCGACCGAAATCGCAATGGAGGGTGGGCTGGTGGACACCCCCATAAAGTATGAGAAGGGTGCCAGATTTTCGACCCCATCCGGCGAGACCGTTCCAACCCAGGCGATGGGCCGCGGAACAATCAGTGAAGTTGCCAGTTTGTAGGCCTCGAGGGGCGTCAGCTCTGGAGGATCGATGAACATCGCGACCTTCTATCGCATTGTTGGATAAGGGGAACCCATGCTTTGGTTTCTGCTCGCATGCACCGTCGGTCCCTCCGAAACTCCTCCCTCCACCAGTGTGACTGCGGTGGAGGCAGAACAGATGAACGAGACCGGCCGTACGGCAGGAAGGCTCGCCGGTGTCGCCCGTGAACTGGAAGCTGCAGCGCTGACATCACAGTCTCGGCTGGCGTCGGGTGCTGACCCAGCCGCTGAGATCGCCAAGTTCGAGCAACTGGTGAGTGAAATGGAGCGGCTGGAAGGCGAACTGCAATCGGAACACAGGGAACGCTTGGAGCGCATTCGAGACGAGAGTCAGTCTACGGCTGCTACCACCGAGTGAACATCGACCAAGCGATCTCGAATCGTCCCGTAGTCCAGCTGGCCCACCTCCACGTTCAAGTCGGCTGCGAGCGGTCCAGAGTGCAGCACCCGAGACTGCACATGTCCCACTGTGGGACCGATTCCATCGAAGAGCTTTGGCCCCGTTAGGGTCCCAATAATGAACACTTCGAGAAGGGACTGCATCGAAACTGGACTGCGCCCTGGGAGGCCGGCCAGACCGCTGGCCTCCGGTATCGAACAAAAGAACAAGCTGTGCATGGGAGCCTGTGGTGCCTCGAAAGTGGCCGCCAAGCTGAGCAGTCCAGCCATTGGAACCACTGACATGGTTCCAATACCCGGATCCATCGCAGCGATCAGTACCGCCTGATCACCGCTCCCCCGCCGCACTCCACAGACCATTTCCCCCACGTTCTCGCCAAGGTCGCGTCGGTACTCTCCGTCGAATGCTGGACGCAAGCCTGCGGCCTCCATCCCATTTTCCAGGTGAGTCGCAACCCAATGAGACCCTGAGGATCCCGGCACGCGGCCGGCGAGGCGGGGGTCCGTCATCTTCCAAAGGTCGCGCTTGATAGCAGCAGGCTGAACCGCACTGGGACCGCCTCTAGGCACATGAACGTCCAATCCTTCTGCATCGCAGCCAGTGAAGCTCAAGCCCAGCATTAAGAACATCATCTCAACAATACCCATTGTCAGAGAACCAGCGATAGGCCGCTTCAATACCCAGCTCTATGGGCTCTGGATCGAGACCAAGCTCGCTAAGGGCGCGACCATCGGTACGATAGCGCTCGGTCTGCATGCTGCGAAGAACATAGGGGTCCAGGCCTGCGAAGCGGTGGGCATCAATGCGACTCCCCAGCCGCCCGACAAAGCCAGCGCCGCTGGTCAACCATCCGGGTACCGCGGCCTTCGGTGGTGGACGACCAACCACCGCCGCCACCCGACCCATAAAGTCTTGGTAGCTCAGGTTGTGGCTTCCAAGAAGATACCGTCTGCCCGGCCGACCCGACTCCATTGCCAGCAGGTGCCCTCGGCCACAATCGCTTGCCGTCTGAAAGCACTTTCCGCCCTTGGGGTACACGGGCACCCATCGGCGTGCCAAGGCCACCACGAGCTGCCCCGATGTGGGCTTCACATCATGAGCTCCCAGGATGAAGTCGGGGTTAACAATGACCCCCTCGATGTCGGTCCTGCCCGCGACCAAGCGTTCCGCTTCGAGCTTGGTGTCATGGTATGCCCGAAGGGCCCCTTTGACGCCGTAAGTACGCGATGGGTCCAGCGGCGTGTCTTCGTCACCCGGCTGGTCAAGGCTGCCAAAACCCACTGTGATCGACGACGAGCAGAGGACCATTCTTTTCACACCTGCGGCGGCGGCGGCATCGGCCAAGCGCTGGGTCGCGGTCACATGAATCGCACGCATGCGTTCCTCTCCACCCGGAGAGGGATCGAACACTCCAGCCACATGAAACAATCCGTCGCATCCATCGAGGACGCCGACGAGTTCATCGATGGTGCCATCCTCTGAGTCGACGATTGGAACCTTCGACAACTCCAGGTCCAGGCCGTCCAATAAACGATTCGGTTTGCGAATCAGAGCCACTACATCGTGACCGGCATCCAGTAGGGTCCGGCACACATTGGCACCCAAGAAGCCTGTTGACCCGGTGATCGCGTAGCGCATTCCATCTCCTGACTACCTGCATATCGGTTCTTATCGAGATAGACCCAGATCCCAACCCAAAGCACCATGGAGCCGACATGTCTGTCGACACTCAGATCCCAGTGGACACCGTCCCCACACCGAACCCCGACGCCATCATGTTGAAGGTCCAGGAGACCTTGGTCGCATCTGGAACCCACGAGTTCACCAAAGCCGACGACACCGCAGGATCGCCCCTTGCCTCTGCACTCTTGGGCCTCCACGGCATCGAATTGGTTCTGATTGCCCCGCGCTTTGTCACCTTACGAAAGAGTCCGGAGTCCGATTGGCCCGACTTAATCCCGGATGCAAAAACGGCGATGCGCACCTTCCTCCAGTCGGGGCAGATGGCTGTTCTCGAAACCGAGCCCGGGATCGATCCCGCGAAACTGGGTGCAATTGAGCAAAAGATTCTCAAATTGCTCGACGAAGAAATCCGCCCCGCGATCGCCATGGATGGTGGGGATCTGACCTACATCGGATTCGAAGATGGAATCGTCAAGGTGCAAATGATCGGCGCCTGTGGCACCTGTCCTTCGTCAACCGCTACCCTCAAGATGGGCATTGAGCGGCTACTCATGGAGGAAGTCCCGGAAGTTCTTTCGGTCGAACAAGTCTGAGACCGACCAAGCTATCGCACAGCAGCCTGGGCCCGCACCCGATCCTCCGGCCGAACATAGAGGCGACTGGGACATCGCTCGTCTTTGTACCGCCGAAAGATTCCGGAGGCCTCATCTACTGGGCGCGCTTCATCCGCTATTTGGTGGCGATCCATCACATAAATTGGCGGCATACCGGGCTTTCGCTCCCCGTACACCACGCCATGTCCAGGGGCCAAGAACGCATCGATTCCCATTGTTGAAAGAACCTTGGCTCGATCCCGAAGGATCTGCTCACCGTCATCGCCTGTGCCCTCGCACACCACCCTCAGGGGTTTAAAATGAACAATTCTGTGGGCCCACTCACTGTCCGACTGTCGCAGGTGGGCCATCAGCTCCGCGTCATCTGTACGCAGGTACGCATCCAGGTCCGACGGCAAGCGATACGAACAATCCCCGGACTCCATGTACAGCCTGAGTAGCTCCTCATAGGCAACCGACTTCTGATGGAAGTACACCATCACAAACATGTGGAATCGGGCGACCATGAAATCGTCAAAAGCGTACAGCGCCCGCTTGTCGATCGCGAGGC
>CAWVVG010000344.1:0-4307 GCA_963932775.1 uncultured bacterium | reverse complement strand
AGTATTTCTTATAGGTCTCATCAGCGATGAGGTCATTCACGTCTCCACTCAGCAGGCCCAGCTCCACCATGCCTTCGGTGAGCACTGCAACCGCCCGCTGATGGACTGAGCGCATCGAATTTCCTTCGACGGCCATAGAGATCGCTTCTTCTTGTGCGCGCAGCACCACCTCATACAGCATTCGCTGGGGCTCAGAGAACCGCCCACTGACCGGCCAAGTACGTGTCACGTCGGCCGTATAGAGTCCGTACTCACAACCTGCGTCCACACATACCAGGTCACCATCGGCGAGCGGCGCGCTGTTCTCAATGTAGTGAAGAATGGTCGCGTTGCTACCTCCCCCAACGATGGTGGTGTAGCCAGGCCCGGTTCCACCTCCGCAGCGAAAGGTGTGGTCGATGATGCTCTCGAGCTCGAACTCCGCCACACCGTCACGGGTGATGTTCATCGCAGCGATATGAGCATCCGCAGTGATGTCGGCGGCCCGCTGCATCATTGCGACCTCGTGCGGGCCCTTGAACAGGCGGAGCTCATGCAATGTGCGCGACGGGTCGATGAATGCATCGGGTACAGCCATACCGTTGCGCCGTGCCTTGCGACGGGCAGCTTTGATCGCGCCGATCACCAGCTGGTCTCTGTCTCCGTCTTCGGCGAAGCGGTAGTGGAGGTTCGAGTACCCTTGCAGCAGGTCCGGAAGCTTCGATGCGAGGCTCTCGAACGAAAATGCCTCGTCGGCACCAAACCGTTCCTTCGCACCTTCGGTTCCCCACCTGCGCCCAGTCCAGATTTCCATCTTTGGATTTCTGTCCTGCACAAACATCACAAAAGGCTGATCTGCGCCGGGACGAAACAGCAGCGCAACCTCCGGTGCCTCCCAACCACTCAGATAAAACACATCGGAATCCGGCCTGTACTTGAACTCCGCGTCGCCATTCCGGAGGACGTGAGGCGAACCAAACAACAATGCAGCGTGGTCTTCACCCAGACTTTCAAAAAATCGAGCCCGGTGCTCAGCAAATACTTCGGGTTTCCATTCAGGTCGCATTTGCTTTGTCTAACGCGTTTACAGTGCGAATTGATGCATGCAATGGTATGAGTTTAGTTCCGTATTTTGAGGTGTTGGGTGGCAGATTCTCGAAACAGTGTGTTTGATGGCCCCGTAGTCATCGTTGGCGCCGGTGTCACCGGACTCGTCACCGCACACCTGCTCGCTGAAGCCGGGGCCGAGGTCGTGGTGATCGAGAAGCTTCCGACCGTGGGAGGTCTCGCTCGATCTTTTCGTTATGACGAGTTCGTTTTCGACTGTGGGCCCCACCGTTTCTACACCGCCAACCCCAATGTCTCGAGCTACCTCGATCGAATACTGAGCCGAAACGGAACTTTTTTTCCACGAAAGTCCGAAGTATTTTTCAAGGGAAAATACTACGGTTGGCCCATCAAGCCTCAGAACCTTCTCCAGCTCCCGCCCGCGTTGGCTGGGAAGAGCTTCGTCGACCTCGCGATCAACGGCTTCAAGGAGTACGACGACCTCACATTCGAGGACTACATTCTCCGCCAATACGGTCCCACCCTATATGAGCACTTCTTCCGGGGCTATTCCGAGAAGTTTTTGGGCATCCACCCCAAGGAGACCCACTCCGACTGGGCCAAGGTCGGCATTAACCGAGCGATTATTGACGATAACGCTCAGATGCAGAACCTCTTTCACCTCCTGAAGACCACCTTGACTCAGGGGAATGCTGAGCCTCCCCGATTTCTGTACCCCAAGGGCGGCATGCAAGAGGCCTGGACTCAAGTCTCAACGATGTTCATGGAACTCGGTGGGCGGATCATTACGGGAACGGGCGCCCGCATGGAAGGCGAAGACGGCCGAGTACAGGCAGTCTACGCAGGCAACGAGCGCATTGAACCATCGACTGTGATCTGGACTGCGCCCATCACCTTGGCTTGTGAGCAACTCAAGCTGAAGCGTCCAAAGCTCGATTATCTCGGACTCCTCTTGTTCAACGTCATGGTCAAAGAAGAACCCATTCGCGACTACCAGTGGTGCTACTACGGCTCAAAGAAATTGCTCATCAATCGGGTAAGCATTCCGCGCTTCTTTTCTCCAGAGACTGCCCCGGAAGGTACCGCTGGGTACTGCTGCGAAGTCACCTGCATGAAGGACGACAGCAGATGGGACCATGCGGAACGCTTGAGCGACTGGGTCATCGACGACTTGGTCAAGGTGGGCATGATTCGGCACCGTTCCAATGTGATCGATGTGCGGGTAGAGCGGCTGGCAGAGAGCTACCCCATCTACCAACGGGACTACCCGGGCCAGCTCGATTTTGCGCGGCAGCAACTGTCAGGGTTCAAGAACTTGCACCTCGCGGGGCGTACCGGTCTGTTCTGGTACAACAATATGGACCACTCAATGGAGAACGCCATGCAGCTCACCAAGCGCTTGCTGCGTGACTCCGGTGCGGCTGAAGCCGAGGAAGCCGCTATCGCTGCAGGACTTCCGACCGGGGCGTAGGCTCGTACAGCCCGTGGACTACCTGGAGATGCGCACCGCAAACTGATGGAGGTGGCTCAGCTCGTCGTCGGTCCACAGATCCAACTGAACGCCGTAGGCAAACTCCATCACCTCGTTGGCAGCACCGATTCCAGCGCTAAGAAACTGCTGATTGGTGAGTCCATTCTGGGTCCAGCCCAGCCGAACTGGAACCACATCCTGAATGCGAATTTCGGTTCCAACCATGGGCGTAAACCGGACCTCGCCGGCCATACTCCCTAGGTCAGTGAGGGTGTCCACCGCAACAGCAAATCGGCTGGAAGGCTGCCAACGGGCACCGGTGCCCACAGCCAGGGGTGCACCTGAATATCCAAGAGGCAAAGGGTTCTCAACCGTTAGGTTCAAGGTCCAGTATTTCCCAACCACACCCGCGATCGATGGCGCAATGTTGAAGCTCTGCTCCGCCCCCTCGAGGGTCGAAGTCGAAGTGTAATAACGGAGGCCTACCCCAGCCCCGAACAGGTGGTGAACACCACCCCCACCCACCGAGGCGGACAGGACTGTAGACTGAAGGTGATTGTCGAAGGTCTCCCCTTTCTTGCGCCAGCCTGGTAGCTCTTCATTGCCGGGAATTACATCCGAGCTCTCCATACTCCAGTGCACACCAAGGCCCAGAGAGCTTGTCTGCCCGTCGTACGCGCCCGCTTGCATGTGCCGCCCAGAATTAGAACCGAGACCACCGCTGACACCGATGTCAAAGCGCTCTCCAATCCACACCATGGCAGGGGCAGCAAAGACACTATTGGGATCATCCGGGCTTGAACGGACGCAATTGCCCATCCCTGCCGCCATCGCCATCGATGGGTCCAAGGCGCTCGCTTCAGGCTGCCAAACCACAACACAGCAAGCCAAAATGGAACTTCGCCTGCTCAAACTTGAAAACATTTGCATCACATGGCCCCACTTTGCGTCGTTGCCGGTGTCGAACGAACGGCTTAGTAAAACACGTTCAACCAGGTAGCAAGGGGTACCCCCCGGATGCTTGGTCCTTGACGACAGTTGGGCCCCGTAGGGAGGAAATGTGGAAGACAAACGAATTGAATTTTTTAGAAAGCTTCTCCAAGAGAGGCTTCAACGTCTGCTTCAAGAGGCGGGCGATTGTTTGGGGGACCTGACCGACGACAAGGAAACGCTTGCGGACGCCCTTGACATCGCCACGATGGAATCCAACCGCGACTTCCAACTGCGCATTCGCGACCGAGAGCGGGTATACATCCGTAAGATTCAGCAAGCCCTCCAACAGATTGAGGAAGGCGAATACGGGTACTGCACAGCGTGTGGTGAGGAAATTGGCGAGCAACGATTGATCGCACGCATCGTCGCCACCCACTGCATCGATTGCAAAACAGAAGCTGAGCAGCTCGAGCGCCGTTCACGCTCTTACTGAGGCCGCCGAATGTCGAGCGTCCCCGTTCGTGCCGCCGTCTTCCCAGTTGCTGGCCGGGGAACACGATTCCTGCCAGTCACAAAGAATGTACCCAAAGAAGTCCTGCCCATCGTGGACCGCCCGTGCATTGAGTACGTTGTGGCGGAAGCCGTGGCCGCTGGCATCGAGCAGATGGTATTTGTCACGTCGGCTGGAAAGGAAGCTCTGGTCGATTATTTCCGCCCCTCCTTGGGGCTCGAAGCATACTTAGAAGCCACCGGAAAGAGTGACCTCCTTCAGCAAGTACAGGACGTAGTCCGAATGGCGGACGTGGTGGCCGTACGTCAAGACAATGCGCTTGGATTGGGGCATGCCGTCCTTCAG
>CAWVVG010000343.1:0-4313 GCA_963932775.1 uncultured bacterium | reverse complement strand
CGCCCATGTTCACCATGGGTACTTTGTTGAAATCCATGGCGAGACCGTAGGTCATGCCCGCGCTGCCCGCGCTGTCCGCGCCGATGCCTTCATAGCGGGTGAAAATAGACATCATGGTCAGGAGTTCGAAGCCCACACGAACACCGGCGTTCATGTGTGTGGTGGCTTGATTCCCGTCGCCGAGGCGCCGAACCCCAGCCTCTGGACCGGCCAACAAGGGACCGAACGTCAGGAAATAGCCGGTGCGGATGCCCATATCGTTGATGGTCTCGCCATCGGTGAATGCTTTGCCCACATCGACTGCGACAAGCGCTTCCGCAGCTGCGGCGGGAAGGGAGAGGGTGGACAGTACAGCAAGGGCGGACAGGGTGCGAAGAATCATCAGGTTGCTCCGGTGGGTGGCACACAACATCACCTGTGAGCACTCATATGGCCAGCGGTTTTCGGCCAACCCTGTTCAACCCTCGCTCCAACGGAGTAGGGTAGACGCCATGAGTTGGTTTGAACGCAGTCTCCAAGGGCGAGAGCCAGAAGATCTCGACAAAGAGGTGGGGCGGTTCGTTCGCGCCTCAGGCTTGGACCAGGCACTCACACAGATGTGTGGCCCTTTTGGGTGCCGCCGATTTGTGATTCGCTACGAAGTGCAGGGCGGAAAAGTGGTGCTCACCGAGCTTGAGACCCATGCGCTGCCGTTCGGTGGTGGGCCGCCGGACCCCCGTGGCGCGGAGGAGGCATTTCAGCCCCTGGCGGCAGCCGCGAACCGTCTGCACAAGAACATGGCCACGAGTCTGCCCTGGACCCGCGGTGCTGTGTCGGTGGTTCGAGATGCGGGCGACAATATGGAGTTTATCCCCCTGTTTGACGAGGACGCTGACGAGGCTGTGCTTGCGGACCTGGTCGTTCCTGGACCTCCAGGCCATCCACTCGAGGGACTCAGTTATCAAGACATGGTCGCTGCAAATGAGGCGGGCATGGAGACGGTGCATGGGGAGACCAGTCGGCGCCGAGGCTCCTGGTCAGACTGGGAAGTGAGCGAAGACGACAAAACGCTCACCCTCACCCACCCAAGCGGCGCCTCACGACACCGCTGCAAGGTGCTTGGCACATTCCACCCCAGCACTGCGCGTTTTAGTTGGGTCTCTGACGAGCCCATCTTCGAAGAAGCCATCTTTCAGACGCCCACTTTTAGCGCCACTCTTGATGCCGTGATGGAGCTTGGTATGATTACGGTCGTCCGCTTGGATGGATCGTGGTTGTTCCTCGAGGGGCTGACCGAGGGGGATGACATCGTCCTGGTGGCTGTTTGGGGCTGACGGCTTGTAGCTGCCATGCCATGCAATGGCCGTTCGTAAACAAAGCGAGCACAGGGGGGTAGAGAATGTCTATGCCATTTCTGACCGCCGAATGGCGTGACCTGTTGTTGTTCAATTGGGCGGTGGACCCGTCACTGTTGGCGCCATTGGTGCCGGCAGGTACCGAGCTCGACCCCTGGGAGGGCGACTGCTTTGTGAGTGCTGTCGGTTTTCAGTTTCGCAGTATGGCTGTCATGGGCGTGCCGGCATGGGGCTGGCGGAACTTTCCGGAGATCAACCTCCGGTTTTATATCCGTCGCAAGCACGACGGTGAGTGGCGCCGTGGCGTCGGGTTTGTGGCGGAGGTCACACCCCATCGATTGGTGGGTTGGATCGCGCGGTCGGTGTATGGCGAGCCGTACCAGACGTGGCCCATGCAGACCGAGGTGACGGAGGACCTGACGGAGTACCGCATTCGAATGGGGGGCGAATGGGCCGGTATGGGAGCGCGTCCGACCGGTAGTTGGATGACACCGGACCCGGCAGCACAGGAGACCTTTTTTATTGAGCATTACTGGGGCTACACTCGGCTCTCAGAGACCCAGACCTCGGAGTACGAAGTGGCCCATCCAAGCTGGCGGACTCGTTCCGCTGAGCTGGAGCGCTTCGATCTGGACGTGGCCAAGCTGTATGGCCCAGAGTGGGCGGACCTTTTGTCTCAGCCACCCGACTCTGTGGTGCTGGCAGAGGGCTCGGAGATTGCCGTTCACCCAGGCAGAAAGCTCTAAACAGAAGCGCTGGGTCTGTTCAACAGTGGGAAACGTGATTTGCCGGATGAACCAGGTGCGGGCATGATGGGCCCATCTTGGAGGTACCGATGTGGACAGTTCTTTTACTTGTTTCGGCTGCGGCAGCCGATGACGACATTCTGTTCGTGGGCAATTCTTACACCATGAGCAACAACTTGCCTGCAGTGGTGGCCTCGGTGTATGCGTCGGCCGGCGACCGTGCAGTCACAGACAAGCTGGCTGCGGGTGGACTCACCCTGGCCAGTCATGCGGGCCGGGCTGCCGACGAGGGCACGGCCTGGTACACCAAGTTGGTGGCCGAGGCGGACCAGCGGCAGTGGGTTGTGCTCCAAGATCAGAGCCAGGTTCCCGGGTTTCCTCAGACCCAGCCTGAGTGGGGCGCCAGTCGGGATGGTGCTGTCTATTTGGACGGGCTCATCCAAGACGCAGGTGCCGAGACCATGTTCTTTTTGACATGGGGGTATCGGGATGGGGACGTACTGAATGCATGGCGGTTTCCAGAATTTTCGACCATGCTTGGCCACCTAACGGACGGCTATTTGGCCTACGCCGAGGCTTGTGCCAGCGAGGAACGCCCGGTTTGGGTTGCACCCGTCGGTCCCGCCTTCGCTGTGATTCATGACCAAATTGTCGCGGACGGTGGTGACCCAACCCAATCCAGCTCCTTGTTTTACCAGCTGTATTCTGGAGATGGCAGCCACCCCTCACCAACCGGTACCCAGCTCGCGGCCTACGTATTTTTTGCGGCGGTAACTGGCGAGACCCCAGTCGGGCTCGAGCCGCCGGATGGATTCGATGCCGAGACCATCGCGACCCTGCAAGAGGCTGCGGCTACCGCTGTGTTTAGCGCTACAGACGTTTTTGACTTTCCGTGGGAAACCGATGGGTCGTCTGAGCCCGATTCCGGCTCAGAGGCAGACACCGGATCAGAGCCAGATGGTGACGCGGATGGTGGTCCCGAAGGACTCGATACCGCGGTGGATGCATCGCCTGAAGACATCGATGGTGACACAGATAAGGGAAGCAAAAAATCAGGGTGTGCGACCGCTCCTATTGAGAGAGGGTGGGGCTTGTTTTCTTTGCTAATTGTCGGCGTTGTCGGCCGGTTTCGATCGTCCGACTGATTCTGTTCTATGATGGTCGCTCTCAGGGGTGAACCAATGTTGTTCCAGTCTCTTTTTATGCTTTCTATGGCCCACGCCGCACCGATCGTGGCCCAAGGGATCAATAGTCGCCGAATCGCTCCAGGTACGGCCATGACCGACAATGCAGGCACCCTTACCAAGACGATTCCCACGGTAAACGGAAAGCTGGTGGATGGGTTTGGCGCGATCAAGATCATTCGCGTCGGTGCGGTGGATGGACCACTCGACAATGTCTTTCGGACCGCAGCCTTGCGCTCATTGAAGACCGAGTCCCGAATGCAGAACATCGGCACCATCAATGCGGTCGCTGGCACGGTAGTTGAGTACGGCGGGAAGGTGGGCGCGAAGGCAGCCAAGAATGCCATCCGCGCTCAAGGCGGATTTGTCGCCGACGTGGCAGCCGGAACGGCGAGTGACATCATTGAACAGCAGACAGAGAAGGCGGCAGAAGACATTAAGGGCGTTCGCTTTGATCCGGCCGAGGGCTTTCGGATGAAGGTTGTCTCCGCCACCCTGAACGCCAATGCCAAGGCCGATGCGGAGATCAAAGCCAAGGTGACCAGAAAGGTCTCCACCAAACCGTTTGAGAAGAAGAAGAAGGACAAGACAAAGAAGGGAAAGGTCATCAAAAAGAAAGACGGGAAGCCCAAATACTTCAAAGCCAAGTGTTTTAAGCGAAGCGTGAATACCAAGGTGGTTGTATCCTTGGTGGGCAAAGAAGAGTCGGTGTTGTTCACCGATCAAACCACCGGCATCCGGACCGACTCGAAGTGCCAGAAGGGGTCTTATGATACGGACCTTGGGAAGGTGAAGGCACGCCTTCAGAAGCCCTTTGCGCTGTCTAAAGATGTGGCTGCTGCTGCGGGTGCAGTGCTCGATAATAAACTCTTTCCGGGAGCCAAGTCTGTCCGGCTTAATGTAGGACTGACCCCCACCAACGGGCTCGCCATTCGGCGGCTGCACGCCAGCCCTGCTCTTTCCATGTGCTTGTTCGAGGATGGACTCAAGCACAATGAAGCCGACCCGGGGCCGAACCTGGGCAAGGGTGCTTTACTCGAGTCTCATGG
>CAWVVG010000342.1:0-4315 GCA_963932775.1 uncultured bacterium | reverse complement strand
CAAGGTGGTTCAAAACCTGCCCGGAGTTGCACGAGGCCCACTTGGAACGGGAAATCTCCGGATTCGTGGGACTGCGCCAGAAGACTCGCTCTATTTTATCGATGGTGGTCGCATTCCGATCGTCTTTCACTTCTCGGGCCTCACCACTGTGATGTCCGGTGATTTGTTGGAAGAAGTGGTGTACTTGCCGGGTAGCTACTCGGTTCAGTATGGTCGGATTCTTGGTGGCCTCGTGGACCTTCGAACGAAGAAAGACCTGCCGGAACGGTCGAACGGGAATCTCTCGGTTGATTTGTTTCAAACGGCACTGTTTGTGGAGCAGCGTCTGGGCGACCGTGATGCCATTACATTCGCTGGACGTCGAAGCTATGCAGATGTGGTGCTGAACCCAATTCTCAACAAGGGTTCTCTCACTGTTCAGGCGCCTCGGTATTACGATGGGCAGCTTCGGTGGTCCCGAAAGCTGGACAATGGCTGGAATGACGTACTGGTGCTGATGTCGGATGATCGTTTCCGATTCCTGGGGCAAGGAAAGGACGAAACGGTTCTCGCTGGGTTCGCCACACAGTTTCAGAAGATTCGTTGGCTTCAGTCGCGAAAGTTCGCGAACGACGTCGGCTTGGAAGCTTCGGTGGTATTTGGCCCAGAGAAAAAATTCTTTGAGACTGACAACACGAGTGAAGCCTACGAAAAAGAGATGCGGCTCTCTGCACGCTTGCAGGTGGCTCAACCGCTGGCGCCTGGACGCAGGGTCGGCTGGGTGGTCGGAACGGACCCGAACTTCAACCACTCCAGTTTTCTGTATGACATTGCGCGGCCACCGGAGCGGACTGTGTCGAGCAGTCGAGAGGCCCCAATAGAGTCGGGTGAGTTCGATATCTGGCAGCCCAGCCTTTTTGGTGAGGTGTCCCTGCGGTCGGGTGATGTGACGGTCACTCCGGGCGTCCGGGCGGACATGCAGTTTGTAGACTCGACGACGGTTTCTAGCATTGACCCGAGAATCAGAGGCGCATGGGCGGTGAGCGATGGAACCGTGCTGAAAGGCGGAGGGGGTCGACACTCTCAGGCGCCAACCTCTCGGCAGTTGAGCCTGGCCTCAGATGGCAACCCAAACCTGGTTGCAGAGTCTTCTTACCAGTTCAGTGGCGGAATAGAGCAGATCATCGTCTCGTGGTTGACCCTCGATATTACGGGCTTTTACCACCACCTTGATGACCTGGTCGTCGGACGAGAAGACCGGTTTAGCTTCTACTCTGGTCCTCCACCTGCCGGTCCGTTTGACACCGAGCCCTATGCAAACGACGGTACGGGTCGGGCATTTGGTGCAGAAATGTTGGCCTCCATTGAGGCGGACAACACGTCTGGGCTTTTGTCGGGCACATGGAGTCGGTCCGATCGAGTCAAGCGACCGGGTGCTGACAGAACACTGTTCGAGTACGACCAGCCCCTCGTGATCAATGCGTTGATTTCCCGAAAGCTTCCCCGTCGGTGGAGAGTCGGTGCCCGCATTCGGTATGGATCAGGCAACCCATACACGCCGGTTGCCAATCGTATTTACAACCATGACCGACGGGAATTCATTCCGGTTTATGGGGAGAGAGACAGTGGCCGCCTTCCGCCGTTCTTCTCAGTCGATCTAAGAATCGACAAGGACTATGTCTTTAGGAAATGGACCCTCACCACGTACCTGGACATCCAGAATGCGACCTACTCCAAGAACGTGGAGTCTCAGGGTTATTCGTACGACTATGGAGCCGAGGAACCCATTTTAAGCAGTCCTCCTGTTCCTGCCTTTGGCTTGAGAGGTGAGTGGTGATCTGGATTTTGATGACGGGCCTGATGGGCTGCGGCGAGACTTCGCCCGAGACACTAGTGGAGGAACTTAGGGTGCTCGCCAGCATTGCCTCGCCGCCTGAAGTGCGCCCAGGGGAGCTCTTTCAGTATGAGAGTTTCGCGTTCAATCCCGACCAAGAGTCGGTGGAGTCATTGACTTGGGTATGCACCAATCTCGGCGACGGGTGCCTTGAGGCCGGGGGTGGTGCGCTCAGCCTGTACACCACGGAATTGGACGGACTGGCGCCTACATGGGAGCGCTCACTGAGTGTTTCGCCGGGATTGTCTCCAATCTTGGATGAGACTGGGCCCTTGAATAGCACCCAGGTTTGGACCCTGACATGTGTCGCCGGACGTTGTCCTGTGATTGAGGATGCTCGGGGCCTAGATGGCCTTACTGAATGGCCAGAGAAGCTCCACAGCGATCTCATGAATCCCCTGGAATGGATGGCCGATCTGCCCATGGCCGGCGTGAGTATAGCGTATCAGTTGCTCACAACTTCTCTGTCGGACACTCCACATGAGAACCCTTCTCTTGAGCCGGACTCGGACAACCCAACCGAGTTTTCTCGAGGAACCAAATTCGAGTTGAGCTTCGAATTGACTGGAAACTTCACGGACCAAGCCCAGCTGTACAACTACGCTTCGGGCGGTGGGTTCAAGAGCCTCAGCACGTTCGTTAATGATGATGAATATGTGACGGTGACAGGAACAGCCCCGGAATCAGGGGACGAGGTTCATGTCTGGGTTGTATTGGTGGATGGGTACGGCGGAATCCAAGTCTGGGCCGCAGAGTTTCCCCTGATTTAGACCAACAAAGAGATGCGCGGTGTGGCGGGTAGGCTCATTAGCGAGCGTCGATGTTGTCGATCCAGCTTCGCACCATTCCGATGCGATACTCGCTCAGTCCGCCATCCGGAGGTGGCATCGCTTGTCCATCGATGTCGGTAGAGCCCTCCATCTTTTTGATCAGGTAGGAGGTGGCAGCGCTGCCGGGAATGACCATCTGTCGTGTGATGAGGATGGTGGACATGAGGTCCAGATACTCGTCTTCGGTCTGGTTCTCGTGAACGCGGAAGTAGCCCGCGCCTGAGCCATGGCAGGAGTCGAAGCCACAGGATGGAACCAACACTTCAGTGAGTGCTTCCTCAAAGCTCACAGGGGGGCCATCATAGCCATCGGAAACATCCGAGCCAGACCCGTCGCTTCCGGTGTCTTCTGGTTTGTCACCGCACCCGAAGATGAGCAGGCTTGCGACTACTGCGGTGCGCATATGATTGGGAGCTTGGATTCGTGAGCAAAGCCGAATGTGACGCACATTTCCTCCGGGAAACCCAGTGTGTGATCAGTGGTGTTGTCCCAGGTACAGCTTGTGGAGAATACATCGCCAGCCGCAACGGTGAAGTCACCGTCCGCATATTCGTTGACGGGTGGTCGGTCTCGGTACTCTACGGTCCACTCTGGGATTTCGTAGATTCGCTCTGTGGTATCGCCGCTGGTCCAGTCCAGGCTGAAGGCCTTGCCCCAGTCGTGCATATGGCCACCCAAGAACAAAACCGTTGCGTCGTCTTCCCAGGTGCAGTCGAAGTCGACGGTAGCGGTTTCACCGGCAGGGATCTCGAATTCCAGAACGGTGTGGGCAAAGGGTGCGGCCCAGATCTCGACCTGGTCCTCGGAAATGAGGCCCAAGTTGATGGCATCGTTGACAAGGACGGCATTGGGCGTGGGGTTCAGGTAGTGGGACTGCACGATCATGCGGGTTCCCTCGTCGAGGTTGACTGCCATGGTCGCACCAAGGTCCAAGATGGACTCGTTTCCAACGCCTCCACTCGCGATGCCACGACCAAAGATGATGGGCTCCATATCCGTCATGGGGAGGCTATTTTTGTCGGAGCAATCGAAGACTGTCCCGTCCGGGAAGTCATCTTCGTCAGCAAAGGTCTTCATCAGGACGACATGGTGGCCACCGTTGCTCTGGTAGGTCGCCTGATAGTTGATGCCGATGTCTTCGCCATCCCAGCGTGTGAACCAGCAGAACTGCTTTTCACTGAATGCTGGGATGGTGTACTCGGGGGGCAGCAACTGCAGGCCACCTTCGGGTGCAGCGGGAAATTCCCGTCGCATGTCGACCGCGTCAGAGCCTACATCTTCGAGAGCGGTGTCTCCGTGTTTGGCGTCGGTACACCCAACAAGAGCCAGGGTTAGCAAGGAAATTCGCATCTCAACCTCCGGGGTACAGCATGTTAAATTCGACGACGACTTCCGAGGTACCTTCCAGTACGTCGAAGCTCGTTTGGTGGGGCAGGGTGATGGGGTCACCTCCGCTTGCGTCCCCGCTTCCATCGACGTCCAAGGTGCCCAAGACGGTCACCTCGACGACATCGAAAATTGGCGTGGTGTAGACCACATCGCCCGGAGTACCATCGCTCGCGAGGTCCAGTTCGACCGTGAAATCAGTGAGGGGCACCGCACCATCATTCGG
>CAWVVG010000341.1:0-4320 GCA_963932775.1 uncultured bacterium | reverse complement strand
GCGTAGTTGTCATGCCCGATGGCTTGATTCTCAGGGTTGTAGAAGTCTCGGTATAGGTCGACCACTGCGTACTGTGCGAATGCAAGCCCCACGGCCAGCATCCAGTCCAAGGGCTCGATGCGGGTTCGGTGCGGTGGTGCAGTGGTGTTGGGGTTCAGCCAGGAGGGTGCTCGGCGGGGAACGAAGGGCCATACAGCGGAGAATGCTCCCCGGGCAGCGGCGATGCCAAGCAGCGCTATGGCTGTGGCGAGCAGCGGCGGCCACACGGCTCCGAGGGTTCCTCGGCTTGGCATCCAAGGTGGAAAGAATGAAGCCGCCCCGCCGCTGGCCCAGAGCACGGCACAGCAAGCCACCGCTTCGATTAGCGGTCGCAGCCAGGGTCTGAGTTGGAATGGCGGTGTTGTTTTCATTCGTCGGATTCGACGTGGGGGATTGGGCAAAGCATAATCGCAGCATGTTGACTCGCGCGCGTGAAAGCTTGATTGGCCTGATTGGAACCTGGCCTCGGCGAACCCTGGCTGTGGTCTTGGTCATCCACCTGCTGCTGGCCATCCGTCAACTGGTGTGGCGGGTAGGCTTCCCACCCAGAACCAACCATTTTGGCTTCAAAAATGTCCTCGAACTGCGGCGTTTGTTCGAAGGCTATGTCCCCACATGGCCATTGGTGCATCCGGGGCGAACGACCCACTATTACCCTCAGATCGAGCCCGTGGACTGGTTTAGCCCCATGGTGTTCTTGCAAGAAATGGGTGCTGGAAAGTTGCGTCCCTTGTTTCAGAATCATGGGGATGTCATCTACTGGGTAGAGATTCCACACCCATTTTTCCTGGCGACGGTGTGGGGTGCGATCACAGACTGGACTCTGTGGGCGATTCCGCTCGTGTTCACCGGGTATTTTCTTCTGCTCCTGGTGAGTCTATTCGGGATCGCGAGTGCGGTATCGGATGAATGGACGGGGGTCTCAGTAGCGGCGGTCGGAGGAGGGTTTCCTGTCCTCTTTGGCTTCGGCCGATTCATTCACGACACCCTCCCAATCGCGTCTCTGTGTACTTTTATGGTGTGGATGGCCCTCTCCAGCAATGGCTTTCGCCGGTGGTCTCGGTGCGTGGCATTTGGTCTTGCCGGTTGGTCCATGCTGCGATCGGGAGAGAGCTTCTATGGCTCAGTCCTCGGGATGTTGGTCATCCTGGGTCCGGTGTTGTTTGAGGTGGGGCATGCCCTTGTTGACGGCATGGATCGTCGGGGGTGGGTCGGGCTCGCCTTGGTGGTGGGCATTCCGGTCCTGACCTTCGATTGGTGGTGGCTCAGTCCAGCCTTGGACTACCTGGGTGACGAGGACCCTTTTGGTGACATCATGATGGCCCCCCGAATTGCCCACTGGGTCGATGCCAGCTGGCGGGAGCCCTTGATCCACGGAGCATACTTTGTGACCATGGTGAACGACCTGGTCCGCCCGTGGATGATGATCTGGGTGGGGCTTGGAGTGCTGTTTTACTGGAGGTCCGATGCCCGTCGCAAGTGGGGGCTCGCGCTCATGTTTGTGGTGCCCTTTGCCTGTCTGTGCTGGATGACTCGAAAGTCCAACTGGTACATCGTACCGGTGGCCCCTGGTCTGGCCCTGGTGGGGGTTCTGGGTCTTCGTGGCTTGCCTGGGAAGTTGGGCATGCGGGCTGTGGCGGCGGCGGGTGTCGCAGGCATAATTTCGGCGCTGTTTTACGGCCTCGCTCCGGACCACATTCGTCGCTCCATCCCTCAGTGGGCGGACCGACCGTATCGCGGCCTCGTGGTTATGCGGGAGGTCGAACTCGCACCCTTCAAGATGTACGCTGGAAGGGCGATCATATCGGGGGCTGAGGAGGTGGTACGGACCTTGGATCGAACCCAAGTAGTGGATGGTGAGCAGCGGCAGTTGGCATTGTTTTGTGAAGACCAGTTTTGGGCATGGGCATTCAAGTATGTGGTGGAGATGCGGCGGCCCGATGTGCATGTGGTGAGTCTGATTCACATCAACCTCCTCGAGCACTATGCGGCTGAACTTGATGCCTCTGAGTTCGACTACCTGGTCATGCTCGGCGACCATGGAGTGGAGTCATGGCAGCCCGAGGTGAGCACGGGACTGCCCACTGGCTTGAAGGCGCCAACCAATGAGGGTGCATTCCATTTTCGGCGCTTCATGCAGGGCCTGAGTAAGCGGCAATATCAGCGAATCCCCATGGCCCGGGGCGGGGTTTACACGCTGGAGTGAGGGCTAGTCGGGGGGAGAACCCTTGTGGCCACAGAACCGGGAAGGCTTGCTCTGAGTTCGTTTCCAAAGGGCCACACAGTGCTCGCCTTCACCCTTGGCATCGACGACCACGAAGTCCGCTTTCATCAACATAGGAGGGGGCTTGGTCTTGCAGCCGGCCGACTCGATTACCACAAAGCCTACGCTGTCTGGGTGGTCGAGCCTGGGCCAGGTGGAGAGCGCCATGCACGGGTCTTTCACAGCGATGGCCAGGTGCAGGTCTGAAGCGTCGCCTTGCCCCATGAACAAGGTGTGGTTGGGACACGCGCAAGAGTCTTCTTTTATTCGGGGAACGAGCAGCTCGATGCCCTCGTGGTGGTCGGTGGATCCGCGGGGTCCCAAGTGAAGGGGGACAATGCCTTGGAAGAGGTGTTTCTGGGGCCCTGCAGCACCGGTCCATTCAACCTTGGACAAACTGGCAGGAAAGGTCGAGGTGGGCAGAGATCGGGCCGAGAATTGTGCCCAGCTGACCACCAAGGTCCCGATGCCGAGGATCAGGCCCACTGCCTGCGGTTTGAATTTGGCAAAGCCGATACCGATGATCAGTGGAATCACTGGGTACACCGGTGCCGCGTAGTAGAAGTTCTTCTTTCCGACCATGCTCAAGGCAGCGAGAGGCAAGAGCAGCCACATGCATAGAATCCATCGACCTTGACCCCGTCGAAGGAATGGAATCAGTGCCAGTAGAAAGGGCGCTATCAGCCAGGGTGTGAAGTCATCGGAGTACATCCGGAGCGGGTAGGCTGTGACGGCCGCCATGCTCATGCGGCGTGCGCCTTCGACGTATTCCCGGTTTCCCATTTCATCTTGGAAGTAGGCAAAGTCCACCAGCGGGAATGCGTAGGAGACCATAAACCAGGCCATGGCTCCTGCGAGCAATGCGGTTCCGACGGCGGTACGCACCTTGGCGGGACCGAACAGGCCTTGTATGACGGTGCCGATCGAGATGGCCCCCACTGCTGCCATGAACAGAAGGTTGTCGGTCTCCCGTGCGCTCAGGACGCTGCCGATTGCCGCAATGACACCAAAGCCCACAGTGGCCCACATCTTGGAGAAGCCAGTCGACCGTACTGCCAGCCAGCCCGCAGCGACCAACACCAAGTTCTGGTGCACCATCGCATCCCAACGGTGCGCCATAAAGGCAATGGCGGGAATCATGGGGTACAGCCCAGCGGCGAGTAGTCCCGAAAAACGGCCCGCTAAGCGCTTCCCCAGATCGAATAGCAGCACTTGGGTGAGCAAAACAACGGCGAGGTTTAACCAAAGCAAAAAGTCCGGATTTGCCCCGACAATCTTCCGTGCTCCCAAAGCGGGCCAGACTAGCAGTCCCATGGATTGGCGGTAGGTGGACCAAGGCCAGCCGAGCTGTCCTGTGCCGTCTGCACGCAGAATTTCGAGCACCGGCGCCGTGAAGCTGCAGCACACCCCATCTCCAATTCCGCCATCCGCTGAAATCCAGAGCGCGCTCACCCAGACCTGGCCAGCCATCAGGATGAGAATGGTCAAAAGCGGCAGCGCTGTGCGAATGGGTATCTTCATGAATTGGTCGTAGGTCGGGGCTCAGTGTAGCGTGTCAGGCGATGAACCTCTCTCTCCGAAAGCTTGGATTTTCCTTGGTGGCGGCCTGTATGGGGTTTGGAGCGCTAGAATTGGTTGCCCGTGGGCTGGAGGCAGGGATGCCGGCAATGCCCTTGCGCCCGCTCCCTGCTCCTGGGGCTGCCGACTGTATGCCAGATTGCATGCCCGGTGTAGCCGCGATGCCGGAGCAGCCAAGGGGCCTTCCTCGGGGCATTCCGATGGTTCCTCACGGGAGGAGGGCGTGGGCGCTTCCTCCGAACACGGTGATGGTGGAGACCAATGTGGCGGTCCGGGTCAATGCCCTGGCTTTGCGGGGTCCTCCGATTGTGTCCCGGGCCGCGGATGAACTTCGGGTGCTTACCTTGGGCGATTCTTCGGTCTTTGGTTTTGGGGTAGCCGAAGAAAATGTATTCGGCCAAGTGGCTGCCCGTGCACTCATGGCTCAGCTGGATCGTCCG
>CAWVVG010000340.1:0-4355 GCA_963932775.1 uncultured bacterium | reverse complement strand
GGTAGACTCGCCCCTGTGGGTCGATCTTAGAGTACGCCCGCTCTCCGGGTCGGAAGCTGGTTTGTTGTTTGAGCCAGTACCCGAAGGCGGTGTTGATGTCGGTCAGTGTGCGGGCCCGGCGGTGGGGCTTGAGGGCCACCGAGGGCAGCCGGTATCGGCTGGCAGCCTTGGCTAGATCGGGGGGAAGCAAGACATGTCCCATGGTCGCCATGAACTCCGCAGCTTTGGCGATCATCGCATCGACATTGGGCTTGTTCTGTTCGAGTGGATGAAAGTCTGGTTTGTTCTTTGCGAAGGCGACGATGGACTCGTGTTGCACTGCAATGGCGTTGGCATCACCTTTCGGGTTTCCCTTGTCCCAAACGATGGTTCCGAGGCGGTTGTCTCGACCAAAGATGTCATCGAGGAGCATGGTCAGACGGGCGACTTCGTGTTCATCGATGTGGACAACAATGGCGCCTGTATTGGAGAGTAGGCGGTGGGCGATTTCAAGCCGTGGTCGCATCATATCGGCCCACTCAACCCCCCGATTGTCTCCGTAGGTGAAGGCTTTTCCAGTGTTGTATGGTGGGTCGATATACGCCAGCTTGACCCGGCCTGTATGAGATGGAATGAGCCCTTCCATGACCGCGAGATTGTCGCCCTCAATGAGGCGGTTGAGGGTGTGTTCCGGGCGAACCGATTGGTCGAGAAGGGGGGTAAAAATGACGGGCGAAGAGCCGATCACTTGGCCGCTCCCTCCAACCAACTGCGGACGATACGCGCAGCCACAGCTACTCGGTAGTCAGCGGTGGACCGAACATCATCGATGGGTTGAATGTCATCGTGGACCCGGTCAGCAGCTTCGGCAGAGATGGGCCGACCTGTGAGGGCGGCTTCTACGCTCGGCAACCGGAGGGGCACTGGGGCGACCGAGCCCATGGCGACCCTGGCCTCGGTAACGATCCCGTCTCGTACGCGGAGTCTTCCACCGAGTACGACCTTGGAGATGGATTGGGCCATCCGTGTTCCCACCTTTCGGTAGACGAGCTCATCGGTGGGGTCACATGAAACATGGACGGCGAGCAAGAGTTCGTCGGCTGCGAGGGCAGTGGTCCGGTATCCAGTCCAGAATTCATTGGCGGCCACCATTCGCCGGCCACGAATACTGCCCAGCTCAAACTGGGCATCGAGCACCAGCCATAGGGGCAAGGAGTCGCCTGCGGGAGAGGCGTTCGCGATGTTGCCACCCACGGTGCCACGGTTTTGGATCTGTGCCGCGCCAACCGTTGCTGCGCATTCTCTGAGAGCGGGAGGCAGGTCGATGCATAAGCCCACATCGGTCCAAGTACTGAGGGCGCCAATTCTGAAGCCCTTGTCGGTGGACTCTATGCCCTTCATGTCGGCACAGGGCCAGATGTTCAATACCGACTCCGGCCGCAGGGTGCCGCCCTCGATGAAGACCATCACGTCGGTGCCCCCAGCAAGAATTGTGGCTTCGGGATGGTCGGCCCTCAGCTGAAGGGCTTCATTTACGCTGGTGGCGGTCCAGACCTGGGCTTGAGAGGTGTACATCAGTCTACCGCCAGGGCTTCGACGACCGCATCGATGATTTTCTGGTAGCCGGTACAGCGACACAAATTGCCAGCGAGGGCCTCGCGGACATGCCGTCGGGTTGGGCTGGGGTTGTTGTCCAGGAGTGCACGAGCGGTGACGATGAAGCCCGGTGTACAGATTCCACACTGGGTCGCGCCCAAGTCTATGAAGGTTCGTTGGATCGGATCGAGGTTTCCGTCGGATCCAATGCCTTCCACGGTGGTGATGGCGGTGCCTTCAGCTTGCACGACGGGAATCAAGCATGCGTTTACGGGAACACCGTCAATCAGCACGGTACACGCACCGCACTCGCCCTCACCACAGCCTTCTTTCGAGCCGGTCAGTCGAAGGTCTTCTCGTAGGACGTCGAGCAGGCGGGTCATGGGGAGGGCATCGACTTCGACCCCGTGACCGTTGACGGTAAATCGGGTCATGACTTCGCTTCCAGTGCTGTAAACACCCGCTCGGGGGTCATGGGCAGTGTGTCGAGTACGATGCCGGTCGCAGCCTCGATGGCTTGGGCCACGGCGGGAGCGGGCCCATCCAGTGGGATTTCACCCAGGCCCTTGGCGCCGAAGGGGCCGCCAGCAAACGGGATCTCTACGATTCGAGTGATCATCTCGGGGGCATCGAGGGATGTAGGAATGATGTAGTTCGTGAGCCGGTCGTTTCGCATGCGGCCGTGCTTGTCGAGCACCACTTCTTCAGCGGTGGCGTAGCCCAGCCCTTGCAGCGCTCCGCCTTCGAGTTGACCGGCGACAATCACGGGATTGATGGCCTTGCCCACATCGGTGGAGGAGGCATAGCGTCGGTACAATACTTCGCCGGTGTCCAGATCCACATCGAGGTCGACCACGGAACAAGCCCAGCCGTATGTGGGGTAGGCATCGCCGGTGTATGTCTCGTTATCCCACTGCAAGGTGCCATCGTCTTTGTACTCGGCGAGTACTCGGAGAGGGGTCGAGTTGTTTCGGCCGTTGATGAGCTCGTCGAAGTCAGCGGTCTCGAGTCCGGTCTCAGCCTGAAGTGCCTGCCGCAACATGATGGCGGCTTTCTTGACCACGCCACCCACAACCATGCAGGTGCGGCTGGCTACGGTGGGGCCCGAATCCGGGACCACAGCGGTGTCGTGTGGCGCATTACAGACGCGGTCGACGTCTATTCCGAGCTCACCGGCTGCGATCTGTGGAAAGGTGGTGTCGACTCCTTGTCCAATGTCTGTTGAGGCCGTAAGAATTTTTAGGCTGCGCCCATCCAGCTCGATGGCGACCTTGCCCTTGATGGCCGCCTCACCATTACCGGTGAATCCACATCCATGAAACACCAGGGAGACGCCTCGGCCGCTTGCGTAGCGTCCTGCGCCGCCGCCAGGGTGAATCGTGACGGGGTCGAGGGGGGCGGTGGCGGCATCGAGGGCATCGTTGAGCACCATCTCGACACCGGTGTCGACGAGTGCCTGACCGGTGGGAGTGGTGTCTCCGTCTCGAATGAGGTTGATTCGTCGGAATGCCACGGGATCCATGCCAAGGGTTCGGGCAATGCGGTCCATGTGTCGCTCGGTGGCAAACATGGCTTGTGGCGCGCCGAACCCTCGAAAGGCACCGTTTGGGGGCGTGTGTGTGGCCACTGCCACGCCCTCGATGTGCTGGTTCGGGCAACGGTAGGGGCCGCATACGTGCAGGACAGCCCGAGAGAGAACCACTGGCGTCAGCGTGTTGTAGGCACCGCCATCCATCAAGATGTCGGCATCCCATTGCTGGAGCTCGCCCGCTTCGTTCACGACGGTTCGAATCTTGATCACCGCAGGGTGACGCTTTGTGGTGGCGCGGAGATCTTCGTCTCGCCGGTACACCATCTTGACGGGGCATCCCGTTTTGATGGCCAGCAGCGCACAGTGCGCTGAGAGCATGGAGGGGTACTCTTCTTTGCCACCGAAGCCGCCGCCTGTGGTGGCTTGGATCACGTTGATGTTCTTGTGCCCGAGCATCGGCGCCAAGGCTTTGATGATGTAGTAGGGGCACTGCATGGAGCCTAAAATGGTCAGGCCTCCGTCTTCGCGGGGGATGGCGATCATCCCTTGGGGCTCGATGTACAGCTGCTCTTGGTGCCCCATTCGGTAGGTGCCTTCCACAACGATTCCGCCTTCCACGGTTTCGCCCTTGTGGATGGAAATGCGCTTGAAGACATTGTCTTCGCCGTACACCTTCACGGCATGATTTTCGGCTTTCGAAGCATCGAGTACGGCCGGTCGCTCCAGAATCTGCAGGCGAACGTGCTTGGCCGCCTCGATGGCTCGATCACGGCTCGGTGCTGCCACCAGTGCCACGGGTTCCTCCGCATGGCGGACCACACCGTCTGCCAGCGCAGGCTGATCTTCCGTCATTAAGAAGACGACGTTCTGTGCTGGAATGTCCTCGGCGGTCACCAGTGTGATGCCGGTCCAGTCAAAGTCGGGATCTTGCTGGATCGCCAGAATCTTTCCGTGGGGGACAGGGCTGCGTACCGTCGCCCCGTACAGGCAACCAGGGGGTCGAATATCGTCCACATACTGGGCATTGCCAGAGACTTTCGCGGCGCCATCTGCCCGTGGAACTGAGAAACCTACAGAACTCATCGACTGAGCATAGCAAGGTCATGGATATCTCACCCCCCCTTTTCATGTGCTTCGATGTGCTTAGACAGCATAAGGTTCGGTATGCGCACCCTTTAATTTTTGGGTGCGCGCGCGCGGAGAGCAATGGCCAAGAGCTTAAAAATTCCAGAGCAGCAAGAGGCTGCGC
>CAWVVG010000339.1:0-4356 GCA_963932775.1 uncultured bacterium | reverse complement strand
AGACACAGACACAGACACAGACACAGACACAGACACAGACACAGACACAGACACCGACACCGACACCGACACCGACACAGACACAGACACAGACACCGACACTGACGATTGCGAGATTGAATTCCCAGCCCTGCCTTCCCCGCCGACAGGAGACACCGGCACATCGTCGGTCGACACCGGCGAACACCTGAGCGATCTGTCCATGGATGGCTTGGTCGCACATTGGCCGCTCGACGGTTCCTGGACAGACGATTGGGGCGAGGCCGACGCAACACCCTTTCGCACCGGTGGATTCAGCGAAGCCGACTACGCGCGGGGTGGCGACAACCAAGCCTATGGGCCCACTTGGGAGACCACCGAGAATGGGGCGATCGTTGACGATTTAACCACACTGGACACGACCGATGGGATCAGCCTTGAGGGTTGGTTCTTTCTGCCCAACAACTCCACCGGGGGCGTGTTGATGGGTTTTGGCGATGGCACCTGGGCCACCCCCACCTTGCAGCTATCGGTCAGCTGGGGCTTTCTTCATGTCGTGACAGGTGCAAGCACCGATCGGGTGACCATCGTGTACGATCGTACAGACGAGGGCTGCTGGCACCACTTTGCAGCCGTGTTCCCCCCCGGTTTTGAGTCCGGAACCCCGATTGAATTCTATATAGACGGTGACCGTGTCTCCAGCTCCAGCGAGTCAGAGACCGTGGCGCCGGGCGCCTATTTTGGCGAATCCTTTCTTCTTGGAACCTTTGACCACGATCGCGGTGGAGAGATGCAACTCGATGCGCTCCGGCTCTGGGAACGGGCGCTCGAACCCGAAGAGGTGGCACGCGCCGCCATACCGCTCGGCGATGGTGTGCAGTGTCCGGGAGAGAGCCTCGCATGGGAACCCGGTCCCCGATGCGATTTCACGGACATCGACGCCACAGAGGGTGTAGCCATGAACGGAGAGGTCCGGGTGATCAACGATGACACAATCGTCGTCGTGACCGACCCGTTTAACTGGCTGCAAAACCGATACCTGACCGGCTGTGGCGACTACCTTGCAGCGATGGAGGACAACGCAGACTCCATCTACGGTTGGTGGTTCGACATGCAATACGGCTTCGCGTGGATAGACACCATGATCCACTACTGGCCACAGCTCATCGAGCGGCTCTGGGCCGACGATTACTTCTTGGTGGCGGGGTGCGATGACCCGGCCCAGACCCCAGCTCAGGCCACACACTGGCCACAAGCGGTCCGCGAGCTGTGGATTCCCAGGCTGGATAGCGCGGCCACCACCAAGAAACTCACCCAAGCACACATGGTGTTGTTTTCATATTTAACGCTGCCTTTTCAAATGGAGAATGGACAGCCCTACGCTGTTCGGGACGCGATGGGCCATCGCCTCGACTTCGACTTTGATCTGGACAACACCATCTCGTGGGCCATCAAACTCAACCAGGAAGGACAGCGAGCGGACGCGCCGAGCAAGTACGCTTATTTGGGCGCTTGGGCCAGCCACGCGGGGGCTGTAGACTTCAGTCGCTTTGAAGGAGAGCCCTTTGAGGTCGTCGACACAGTCACCGGAGCGGTCGCCTTCACCGGGGTCATCGCGTTTCGTGCCGATGACGCGGCGCTCTCAGGTGAGCAGGTCTACGAGTTGGACTACTCCGGCCTGAGCACACCCGGCGAATACTATCTGCGCATCGAAGGTGTGGGGCGTTCCTGGTCGTTTGAGCTTGGCCAAGGAGGCATCGGTCGGGCCTTCTACACCCACGCCCGAGGCCTGTACCACAACCGCTGTGGCACCGATCTCGAGGCGCCGTTCACCGCTTGGGCGCGGGGAGATATTCACCAGACCTTTCAGGGCGGGTTTCCACCGGACGCCGACGATTATAGCGATCACGCCGCGGAAGGATGGGGCTTTCAAGACAGCTTGGGTCGCTTCGTCAGCTACTCCTCCTTTGACGCCATCGAGGCCACGGCCACCACCGAGCACCTCGTGGATGTAAACGGAGGTTGGCACGATGCCGCGGATTATGACCGGCGGCCCTACCATTTTCAAGGTGTTCAAGACTTGCTCATGAGCTATTTCATGTTCCCGGAGAACTTCACGGACGAGCAGCTCAATCTGCCAGAGAGTGGTAACGGAGTGCCAGACATTCTGGACGAAGCCCGCTGGGGCGTGGAGGTCTGGCGTCAAGCACAGAAGTCCAGCGGTGGGGTCGGCACATGGATCGAAGCAACCTCGCACCCCGATGAGCACGACCCAGGTGCTGACGAACAACCCTACTATCTGTCCTTGGCGACCCGCAATTCCTCGCTGGAATATGCGCGCTACGCAGCCATGCTGGGACGGGCACTCACGATGGCTGGAGCGATCGACGAAGGCCTCCTCTACATCGAGAGCGCCCAGGACGCGTATGCGTTTGGCACCGACCCCGATGTGCGGGTGTCGACCAGCTGGGAGACCGAGACCGGCATCCACACGTGGACCGAGCCCCCCGAACCAGACGCGGAGCGCCGATTGTGGGCTTTGGTCGAGCTGTGGCTGGCGACGGGTGAGAGCCACTTTTGGGATGAGCTGGAGACGCCAGAAATCGATGAGACCTTTTTCGCTAGTGTCACGCGGTTGTGGTGGCAAAACCTCATCTATATGGCGGTAGATGTCGCGCTCGAAACGAGGGTTTTCCCAGACGGATGGTCATCGGCTGCGACAACTGCAATCATTGAACGCGCCGATGGGTGGCGCGGGGCGCACGAAACCCACGCCTATCGCCGGGTTTGGTACGCGGCCGATCACGGCTATTTCCACCTCGCGGGGTGGGGTAGCAATCTTTATTTCCCGCTTCGAGCACTGGTCGCGGCGTGGCGCCTATCCGAAGACGAAACCTACCGTGAAGCTGCCCTACTGGGCCTGGATTACCACATGGGCGCGAATCCCCAGGGCCGCGTCCACACGACAGGCTTGGGGGATCATCGCACCACGGTGGCGCTCCACTTGCCCTCGTGGGCAGACGATATAGCGGAGGTCACGCCAGGAATCACCCTGTACGGACCTTCGGTGGGCGTGCCTTGGACAGCCAGTTCTTATGTCTATGGCTTATCCGTCGACGGGCGATCCGACCCATTCTTTGAGGAGGTCGATGTGGCCATGATGCCCCCGCCCTGGGACAATGAATCCATGAGTATCGATGATGTTAGCGACGCGCTCTATGAGGTGATCCCCGGCTGGCGGCGCTTTGTACCTTTGGAACAAAGCAACGTCGCTTTGATGGAATTCACGGTGTGGGAGACCATCGCACCCGCCGCCGGCGTCACGGGTTGCTTGATGGGCGAAGGTTGGGTGCCGGACGCAGCACTGATCGAACGGGAGCCACTCTCAGAGAGCGCGCAGCAGTCCTCGTTGTGGGTCATGCCCTAACCCGCATCCCTCATAAAAATCCTACTTAATTTGCGAATTGTTTATGAGGGAAGCGGGCTAAGCCTTCGCTCCTTGGCATCAGCGCCCCGGTCGCAATTCAAGACCTTTCGATCCGGCGAGAGCCTTAGGCGGATCTCCCAGTCCTTGCCGCAGCGGCGGCGCTCAAACAGATCGCTCACCTTACCCACGCCCGCTTGCACCAGTCGGGTCGAGAGGCGGGCGCGCTCCCAGTGGAGGCGCTCAGTAGAGCATCAGATAGACGATCACCCCGGTGACGCTCACATAGAGCCACAACGGCAACGTAAAGCGAGCGATGCGACGGTGCTTTGCGCGCTGATCTGTCAAACCCCGATACACGGTCAACATGACCAAGGGAACGATCGCCATCGCCAGCACCACATGACTGCCCAAGATGCCGAGGTAAAGCGTGCGGTACGCACCCAAATAAGGCGTGGGTCCCGCCTTGAACCAATGGTAGATCACGTAGCTCACCAAGAACAGCCCCGATGAGCTCAGCGCCAGCAACATGGTGTTTCGGTGCGCCCGCACCCACCCGGCACGGATGAAGCAAGCGGTGGTGCTTCCGCCGGCGACGCTGCGGGTGCTCGATGGCCTCGAGCTGGCATGCCGGGGACCGCCACAGCAGGGGTCTGTTTGATAAGCCGTGGGTGCCAACGCGCTGAGTCGGTGGGGACAGCTGCGTCTGGGGGCTGATTTGGGGCTGCTTGGCGCTTGTTTTCGGTCGAAACCAGGCGGCTTGCGCTGTTGAAGTCGGCCGTGAACTACTATTTGCGCGCTACGATGGCCTTCAAGCAGGCTCGGTTTTGGACTAATGTTTCCTATCCTTCTGCGGGGTCACGACCTCTGGTACCGTGGAGTGCTGGGGCTATGACGAGCACGAACAAGCCAGCCCACCATCAGGCGCTTTTGACAGTGTGAACGCGGGTCAG
>CAWVVG010000338.1:0-4383 GCA_963932775.1 uncultured bacterium | reverse complement strand
ACTCGGCCCTGGGTAGATCCGGAGAGGTCCACCAATGTGAGAACAACGAGCGGCTGGGGCGTCTCTTGGTATCGAAGGTACAGATGCTGGTCGGGTCGTTGCCCTGCGCGTATGTCTGCGGTTGCCGTCACCAAACGGTCCAGGTCGAATTCCGAGCCATCCACTTGCCCATGAAGCCAGCGGGCCTCCGTTCGAAGTCGAGCGAACTCATCTCGTGTGGCTGCAATTTCAGTGGCATGCAGATCGAGGATTTGGTCGACTATGGCGGTTCCTGCGGTATCGGGCTCGACGGCGTGAACTCGCACAGCGCCCACACGGTAGATCGACGAGTGGCAGTCCCACTCGTCGTACCGGAGGTCTTCTTCAGTATTCTCTCGGGTTGGAGGTACATCCCAGCGTTCCGCGGGCCGGGTCTCTCCCGTCGTTTTTGATTTTGATTTGGCCATCTTAAGGAGCTGCCTCAACGGTGCGGGGCCCTTCCGCCACTCGTTTGCTGCCTGGTGTGCTGTGGCTGCATCATCCAGAAACCATCCGGGGTGAAGTACACCGACCCAGGCCGGAACCGGAGGTGCGCCCAAGCGCGCTTCCTTGAACTGTTCTCTGAGCCGTTGGGCGATGCCAGGGATGACCAGAGCCAGTGCCTCAAATGGTGTCTCAACCGCCTGTCGGACTTGGGCTGTGATGTCGGGGCAACCCCCATCCGCGGTGACCTTGAGTCCGGTCAAGAGGGGGGCGAATTTAGAAGGAAGCCCCTTCGTTGGGACCACGCTTCGGCCCACTCGAAGTGCGAGCAGGGCTGGTATTTCCTGAAGCTGGCTCAAGTCAGCCATCATGCCGGGCAATGCCGTCCAGCGGGCCACAACCCAATTGGCCATGAGCAGATGACTGGTGACTTGGAGAACCCAGTCGCTGTGGAGCTCGGCCATCCAAGCCCTTCTGTCGAGCAAACCCAGATCATTAAGCTGGGTTTGGAGCAGCGCCATGCAGCGGTAGGCAGCACAGTCGGCTCCTGTGCTGGGGGTGGGAGGGAGAAAGGGCGGAAGAAAGACCTGACTCCCGTCGCAGGTGGGCGGGTCTGAGTGTCCGATGGGCCATGGGCGCCCGGACATCATGTGCAGCCACAGTGAAATCTGACGACGGACGGGTGCCAGGGAAGAGCGGGCACCTGCGCCGCCATTGGCTTCACTTCCAGCCAACAACAGGGGTGACAGCCAACGCCGCTCGAATTCGGTATCGCTCACCTCAGGCCCAGGGCCCTCCGTTTGATCCGGAGACCAGGTCGGGCCACCCATCAGCCGAGCTTGGTCTGAATGAGGTCCTGTAGCGCTCGAATCAGGTCGGCATCATCGGTCAACGACTGCACCAGCGTGGCCTCGGCGGCATCACCAATGGACATTCCGCTCCCCATCAACTTGGCGGCATAGATCAACAGCCGGGTAGAAGCACCTTCTCGCATGCCGTGGTTTTTCAGCGACCGAGTCGCCAATCCAAGCTCCACGAGCGAAACAGCAGTCTCTGTGGAACAACCCGCCTCGTGTACGACGATTTCGGCCTCTGCTTGTGCGGAAGGGTAGTCGAAAGGGATGGATACAAAGCGCTGCCGGGTACTCTCTTTCAACGAACGACTGACCGATTGGTAGCCGGGATTGTAGGAGATAACGACCTGAAAGGCATCGGGGGCCTGAAGCTCTTCGCCTTTGCGCTCCAGCGGTAGGATGCGGCGGTCATCGGTCAGAGGATGAAGCAGGGTGAGCACATCTGGTCTCGCCTCGACCACCTCATCCAAATAAATGATCGAGCCGGTTCGGACGGCACGGGTGACCGGTCCATCGCTCCAGACGGTGTCGCCACCCTCGAGCAAATACCGGCCAGTGAGGTCGGCCGCTGAGAGATCCTCTTGGCAGGCGACGGTAATCAAAGGTCGGCCGAGTTTGTGGGCCATATGTCGAACGAAGCGGGTCTTGCCACAGCCGGTTGGGCCCTTCAGCAGGACAGGCAGGCCCAACTTAGCGGCCCGCTCAAACAGCGCCTCTTCGTCGCCAATCGATTTGTACCAGGGTGCATTCATACTGCCATTCTATGGCCCAAAGACCCGTTCCGCCCAGTCTGGGTCCAGTGCTGTGGCCACGGGCATTGTCATGGGTGGGTAGGCCGGGTGGCTTCTGGCCATGACAAGCCAGGCCGCCACAAAGGCGATGTACCACAGACCTAAGGTGCGTTTTGTGAGCCCGAGGCGGTGGCACTCAATCGCCGCTATTCCCAGCAACATTAGCCACGTCACGTGGAAGAACACCTCCGGCTTTGCCACCCGCCAGAACCCAGGCACCACGGCGCGGACGCCCATGTATACAGGGTTGCTGACATCGGGTGCCCACAGGATCGGCCCCAAAGATAGAAAGAAGAACAACAGGGCCAGGGCCCCAGCGATGGGCACCACACCCTTCCATCGACCGGCGCGCATTCCCCACGCTGCGAGGGCCAAGGCCACGAGATTCAGGGACCGGTGGACCTCCAGTCGATTCCAAGCCAGGGGGTTGAGGGAGAAGGAGTCCAGGGCCGCCCGTTGCCATAAGAACGCATCCTTGGATGCCAGCTGTGGACCGTCTGCCATGAGCATCCATTGGGCCAAGACAAGGGGCAAAACAGCTACAAGGGCACCGGCAGAAGCCATCGCGATTCGGTGTCGCTGTGGGTGTCGAGTGACCCAAAGCGACACGAAAATTACGACCAGAATTGCACCGCCCATCAGACCCAAGTAGACATTGGTCCAGGTGCTCAGGGCCAGAACAATTGCAGGTCCCCAGCGCCACCGCAACCCCCGCCGCACCGCCCATGTGCACACGAGGACAAACAAGGGGATCCAAAAAATGGCGGCCTTTTCTATCGTGTACCAGTTGAGGTCTCTAAATATGTGCAGGCCCATTCCAAAGGGAAAGGACATCAACATCGCCGCCCGCGATGACCCACTGTGTTCCCAAAAAAGCCACCATGCGAAGTACCAGGCCAAGGCCGGAAACAGGAGTGCCTGGATATTGAAAGCGCCTACTGGACTGAGGAATAGGTCAAAAAATGAGGTCGTCACCAAGTGCCCCATATGCACGCCGATGAGCTGGACTGCTGGGTCTGATAGCGCCGCTATTGGGTCCGCGATCGCACGCAGATGAACCCCATCCAGGTAGTGCGCCATACTCCCTGCTTTGTCGATGGTGGGGAACGAGCCGTAGACAAAGGTGTCCACAAAGAAGGCCAACGGAGCCGTTAGGAAAATGCACTGGCCGAGAATGAAGAAAGCTGCACGAAGCTCCACTGGGAGATTCCGCCGCCACGCGAGGGCTGTGATTAAACTCCCCACTGCAAAACAGAAAATGTACGCCTCAGGCACATCAAAGATTTCCACCGGAGCGATTCTTTGACTCGGGTCTGCGGTGGGTCCGTACATCGTGATCGTCCTGTGTGACGACGTAATATAGGCAACCACCCACGGGAGCACAATGGAACCGATCGCTGCAGACCTTCTGGACTGGTATGACCGTCATCGGCGGATTTTGCCATGGCGGGAGGAGCCCACCGTGTACCGGGTGTGGATATCGGAGGTGATGCTCCAGCAGACCCGGGTGGACACCGTCCTGCCGTATTTTGAGCGCTTTATGCAGCGCTTTCCTACGGTGGATGTCTTGGCACGTGCGCCCTTGGATGATGTCCTCAAGCAATGGTCTGGTTTGGGCTACTACTCCCGAGCGCGGAATCTCCACAAGACTGCGAAGATGGTCTCTGAGCGGGGTGAGTTCCCCTCGGACTTAAAAGGGCTGAGAGAGCTCTGTGGTGTGGGCGAGTACATGGCGGGTGCCATCGGTAGCATCGCTCTGGGCCTCGGTGTGGCCACGGTCGACGGAAATATTGCGCGGGTAATGGCGCGACTTCATCAGGACGGTGGAAACAGAAAGGAAATGTGGGCCCATGCCGAGCGCTTGGTGCCGCAGGGTAGGGCAGGCGACCACAATCAAGCATTGATGGACCTTGGGGCTCGAATCTGCACCCCACGAAGCCCTTCGTGTTCCGGTTGCCCCATTTCAGAGCACTGTCGTGCATTTTCAGAAGGCGAACCTGACCGATACCCACTGCCGAAAACCAAACGACCATCACCAATTATGAGTCTGCGGGCCTGCTGCTATCACAAGGAAGACAAGGTCTGGATGGCCCAGCGAGGTCCCGATGGCTTGTGGGCGGGTCTCTGGGAATTCCCAGAATTTACGGACGATGGATCTGGTGAAAAGATCTTCGAAATCAAACACATACTGTCCCACCGGCGGGTGGAGTTTGAGCTGTGGCTTAGCGGGGAAAGCCCGCCCATAGAGGCGGCCCAATACAGCCGTTATCGATGGA
>CAWVVG010000337.1:0-4384 GCA_963932775.1 uncultured bacterium | reverse complement strand
TCGGTCTACACAGGCGACGATGACACGTGTGCTGTGTGTGGGGTGACCGTTGGTTAGTGGGGCTGATGTGTATCGATTGCTGCTTGGTAATGTCCATCGAACACAGCCGCGCCCATCTCGAAACGGAGTTCGGCCAAGCGCCCCTTGATTAGATTGATGGCTGCGGCGGGCACCAACTCTCGCAGGTGGACTGCGGCGCGCACCAGGCGCTCGATTGCGGAGGTGGGGTCACCCGCCCTGAGGGAGAGGGCGCTTCGAATCATGTGGCCATCGACCACGGCAAACCAGTTGGCCCGCCGAGCCCCACTGATGAGCAGTCTGTCTGCTACCGCAGCGGCATCTTCATCTCGATTCAATTCAAGGTACATCGCAGCCAAGGGTGAGCCGGCCACGATGGTCGACAAATCGTCTTCCTCGATGCGAGCAAATTTGTAGGCTTGTTCCAGATGAGGAACGGCTCTGCTGGGGAGGCCTTGAGTCAGAAAATGGTACGCCAGGCGGGTCTCAGTGAGACAGAGTGCACGGGCGTCATTGTGTGTGACTGCAAGTGCCCGCGCAGCTTGGAGTGCGTCATGCGCTCCGGTGGTGTTTGCGCCTCTGGTTTGGTCGCCAGCGAGGTCCAAGTAAAGGGTGAGTCGGGTCGCATCAGCGAGGGGGGATGGGAGAAGTTTCAACGCTTCCTTGCGCAGATCGCTGGCGCGGTCGGGTTCCACTGTTGCTAGGGCGATTCGCCACTCGGCTTCCAGTGCCCCGGTTTTCTTGGCATTTGCTACGGCCAAGTCCAACATTTCTCGGGGTACTGCATTGGGATGATTGCGTCCCACTGCAGCACACCAGATCAGCTGCAGGCGCGTCGCCATGTGGTCCTTCCCTTCACTGGTGGCCCAAGCCTCTGCTGCGGCGAGCTGAGCGAGGGTGGTCGGGGTCACGGCTTGGCTCAAGAAGCGGCAAGTCAGCACCCTCAGTGCGAGACCCGGTTTACGGTTCGGATCGATTTGTAAAGCGAGGGCATCGGCCATCTCCCGTGCCTTTATCCGCCCGGGTCCGAGTAACGGAACGTTCTCCATTTCCTGAATTTGATCTTGAATACTCATCTGTATAGGGCCTCAGCAATTGCATTCAAGCACCATTTACGCAAGGCCTCAAAGGCGGCGGCGGTGTCTCGCATGGCCTGGATGGACTCGATGTGTACGGTCCCGATCGCGGCGATTGGAGCACCCCTGGCTCGGTGAATTTTATCACCACTCTTGACCACGGTACGAGCGAGCAGTCGCAGCGCACGGTCAGCGTGGATCAGCGTGGCACGTGCTGGTGACCCTGGCCGGACTCGTCCCAAAGCGATGGCGGCCGCCGCGAATTCGACCTGAGCTTGGCCCAGTCGGTTCACCAGCTTGGTTGCAGCGTCCAAGACCGGCTGGATTCGCTCTGGACTCAGTCTGCGTTCCTCAGGGAGATCGGTAGGACCCTTGCCCCCGGTGAATGCTGCGAGGACGGCATCGACTGCTGCGAGGGCTGGGTCCTCCAGGGACATGGGTGGTGGTGGTTCGAAGACAATATTGGGGATGGTGGGCGTGGGTGTGTCGGGAAGGATGGCTTCCAGGCCTAGCCGACCCAGGCGAATCCCAGTGAGTGCATCGGTTGAGGTCAATGTCCGGGGAGCCAAGGAGGAGTCGGTGTCCAAGGCTTCCCCCGCATGCTCGACGATGTCCGGTGCCACGATCCGGCCGGCCTTGGCCAGGTTTCGGGCTGCATTGACGGCAGAGGGCCACGCGTCAAGACACAAGGCGAGGCGAACTGCATTGTCGGTGGGAATGCCGCCGCCTTCAATCGCTTCGATACAGACTGTGAGGGAGGCCAAGCGAGCGGCTGCCCCAGCATGACCCGTCGCGGTGGGTAACCAGACCGAGACAGGTACAGCCAAGGTGCGGGCCAGGGCCCGAGTCTGCTCTTTGGTGGCAGCACCGATCATGAAGCGCGCAATTGAGGTTGAACGGCCAATGGGGTCTAAGTGGTCCGTTCTGTCGACCATGGCCTCGGGTTCGAGCTTGCGGCGACCGATCGCATGTGGCTTTTGTAGTCCCGTTTCGATGGCCCGATAGCGGGCGTCGCCAGAGCGGAACTCGTCACGCATCTTGGGGGTCTCGCCAAGGGTGGTCTCGATGTGGTCGGCATGTTCGGAAGGAAGCGCCTCCTCATCCTCGAATAACGGTGATTCTTCGCCATCATAAGCGGCGCTGCTTGCCGATTTACGCCTTCGCTTTCGAGGGGTTGGCTTGGTGGGCTCATCATCGTCACCTCCGAACAAACGACCCATCTCCCATGGGGCACTTTCCATAGGGGAGTCGTCTCCACCACCCATCTCCATGGTTGGAATTTGAAGGCTTCCGCCTTCAAACTCCTCTTCTTCGGAGAGGCCCACATCCTCAGCCAGCTCCAGCGCGGCCGTGCCGGAATCGGTCTGTGTGGACGATGATGTCCGGGCCAACAGAGCCGCAACCGCCTGGTTGCCCATTTGTGGTTGAAGTCGTTCCGCGATCTCGGGCGAAATCTCTTCGCCTTCTTCCACGCCCTGGACTTCCGGTGCACGGTCGTGCTGGTGCTCCGGAGCCTCCTGTTGCGGGAGACCAAGGTTCTTTCGTTGCTCTTGCGAAATCGCCACAGATGCCTCGATAGCAATACGGTAGCACGGATAAGGTGTCGCCTCTGTTAAGCTACGGAATCGCTGAATTGGAGGCACCCGACGCGTGGGTGTCCGCACGAGGAGCCAGCATGTCATCCATCGCCGGAATGACCCCTACGGGGCGAAAAATGATCGGGCCTGCATCTGACTTGATCGAGGTGGAGGATGAGGATGGTGTGGTCCTTACCGCCCTGATTTATCATTCCATTTGGCGGCAACACCCGGCCATCACCGATGCGCTTGGAGTCATCATTGGCTTTTTAGAGTCCCCGCTTGTGACTGGCCTAGTGGAGCTGGTGGGCCACGAGCCCGCAGAAGGTGTATTTTTATACCCCACAGGGTCGGTTCGCTCCGTTGCCGAAGTGGTGCGAATGCTGTCTGACCGAGGCGAGCGTGGCGGAATTCGGGCGGGGCTTGAGTTGATGTATACGGCGGGCCAGATTCTGGTTGAGGGGGCTGAGTCGGGTGAATCTCAGGGTGTGTACAGCCACGGTGGTCTGACCCCGCGGCGCGTGATGATTAAATCTGATGGGCAGGTGATGGTCATCGGGTATGGCCTCCCGCAGGTTGAGATACTGCAGTTTCATTCGAACCCGCTGCAGGTGCCCAGGGAAGACTCGTTTCGGTACTGTCCCCCGGAGCGCATCCAGGCTCGACCAGAAGATCTGAGTAGCGATTTGTTCGGACTCGCACTGATTGCATTCGAACTAATGACGGGCAAGCCTGTTTACGATGGATTGGTCAATGACATTCGGCAGCAGGCTGCACGCGGGGAAGGCTCCCGGCGACTGTTCCGTTTTCGAGAGGTCCTGCCAGAAGGCGTGCGCAACCTGTTGACAAAGGTGCTGCGCCCCGATGTGGATGCACGCTACTCCGACGGTGAGGCTTTCCTGACAGATGTTCACACCCTGTTGTCCGACCGGTCGGTGCCAGGCCCCTCATTGCTCGATCTGATGGATGAACTTCAGTCAGACAAGCGCCGTACCGGTGAAGTTCTTCAGCAAGGCAGTACGCAGATGGTGTCTGCGGACGAACTGAGATCTCAACTCGGCGGCGCGCCTGAGCCTTCGGAGCGATCGGTGGAGCCGGCTGAAGATGTGGCGTGGACACCTCGTCCCAATCGGAGTCCTGCGGCAACAGAGTCCCCCGAACCAGCGGAGCGTCCCCCCCTCGCATCCCCACAGCCGCCGGCTCCCGAGGAGATGCCAGGAGAGGCAGCAGTTGAGTTAACGGACGACAATCCGAAGCGGTGGTCGAAGGTACGGCGACAGGTCCGTCGGGTTCGCCGCAGCACGGGTGACTTGTCCCGTTCCGTTGAGGATGCGAACGCAGAGCCAGAGCCAGAGCCAGAGTCACCAGAGGATTTGTCTCCCGTGGTGGAGATGGTGCCACTCCCCGCCAGTCCGGTATCGGTGCCGCCTCCGGCTGTGCCTGCACCCCCGAAGATGCCATCCAGGGGCCGGCGACCCGTGCGAAAGAAGGCGGACTCACCCGACCAACTGACACCAATCGTGCCGTCGACGGTAACTTCTGCAGGGTACGTCGGGAACTCGGCGACTGACCTGTTGAAACAGATTCGCAGCCGGGGCGAGGAGTTGCCTGCCAAACGAAAACTCTCTGAACATCCGACGGCGATGTTCAATCGCTCTGAGATGGTGGAGGTCTTGGATGACGCCTCCGAGGATGATGGGGCGACGGTCATGA